>NZ_JBEOZN010000018.1:0-100845 GCF_040298085.1 Streptosporangium sp. NPDC001681
GTGGAGCTGGTCGTGGATGCGCTGGAGCACCTCGCGCTCCTCGGCGCCCACCTTCACCGTCGTCTTGCCGCCGGCATCGGTCTGGAAGAAGGTGCGGTCGACCTGCTGAAGGCGGCCGACTGCCTGGACCGCTACCGGCTACCCCTCACGCACTGGTGGCCCGACCCGTCGTACCTGCGTATCACCGTTCCCAGCTGGCTGCACGCCGTGGCCTTCGACCTCGTGGTCCGCAGCGAGCAGGCCCGCTTCGACGGCGCCACCCACCACGATGCCCTCACCCACGCCCTGGCCCTCCTCGGCCAGGACCAGTAGGAGCGTCATGAACTTCGACGACTGGGAACACGCCCACACCGACTACGTTGCCTCCACCACGCGACCTGGCCCGGCAGGACTCGCCACCAGCGACGCCGACTGGCGCCACCACCTCGAACACGACACACCCAACGGGTGGCTGCTGCGGCCAGACGGCAACGCCATGCTGCGGACACTGACCAGCCGACAGCCGATCTACCTGATGCACATGACCAGGGCGCTGGAGGCGATCCGCACCAGCGGGCAGGTGAGCCCGTCCGCCGGCTGCCTGGTGGGGGCGCTGTACTGCGCCCCGCTCACCGCCGAACCTGACGGGCTACGCCCTCACAATCTGGGCGCCTACCTGCTCGAGACCAAACGCGGCACCCAGCAGCCTCTGGTCATCGAGATCCCCCGCGACACGCCGATGCCCGCCAAGGGGCTGGACTACCTGCGGCTAGGCGGTATCCACCTGCGGACCTACCTCACCCACCGCGCCTTTCTCACCGACGCCGAGGACGCCCGACTGCGCCTGGCGGCTGTAGACCGGGTGCGCACGGCGGCCGGTTTCCTCGACCTGCTGATGGCCATCGCCTGCGAGAGGGTCGACATCCCGGACGGTGAATTCGTCGACCGTCTCGCCGCGGCCGTGCCGATCTTCCCGTACATCGGCTACCTGTACTTCGAGGTGCTGTCGGAGTACCTGCTGCTCCACTCCACAGCACCCCAGACCAAGGCGTACGCCGACGCCGGGGAGATGAACAACCGCCTGTACAAACAGATCGCGTTCAGCGCGGTAGCCACCATGGGCCGCCTGTTCGACCTGGCGCTGTTCAACCCGGACCACCGCCAGCTGCTGCACCTCGTCGGGCAGGTCGAGCCTGGCCTGGCGGCAGGCGCGCCCGCCTACACTCGACGCCGCCTGCCGTACTTGTTCACCTGCCTGGCGCTTCCCCCGGGCCAGGACGCGACATCCGTGACCTTCCACGGCGCCGACTTCGACACGCTCACCGAGGTCGCGCCGCACCTGCTTGGCCAGCTGGTCTTCCGGGATATGCGCACCAGTGCCCGCTACCCACGGCTCTACCCCGCCGTTGAGCAGGCCAAGGCGCTGGAGGCACACGTTTTCTGGAACAGCCGACACATTCCGGCCCCATTCAACGGCGTCCTCCCAAAGGGCGAGATCGGCGTCAACCCGGCCTGGCCGGCCAGCCCCAAGGTGTGGGCGGTCGAGACGTGCGATCGGGGCCTGCTCCACCCGGTCGAGCAGCTCGACGTGATATTCGTTCCTCGCCTCACCGACCTATACCTGACCGCCATCGGCCACGCCGGTCCCCCCAAGAACGCAGCCACGCCGACCGCATCTTGTTAGGGTAGGCCGCCGAGATGACGACGGCCTGACCGTGAGATGAACAAACCGCGACAACCTGCTGCCCCCGGGCAGGTAGCACCTCCTCTACGTGCCGAGCACTCACCTGTCCGGGAGACGCCGATGACCGACAAGGCCACCGTCGACGTAGTGGTCCTCACCATGAACGACCGTCCTGACGTGTTCCCTCAGGCGATGGCCTCCCTCCTCGCTCAGCAGGATGTCGACCTGCGCGTGGTCATCGTGGGCAACGGCGTCACACCCGACCACGTGCCCGGCGGCGTGCACACCGTCACCCTGCCCGTCAACGAGGGCATCCCCCAAGGCCGCAACGTCGGCGCCGACGCCCTCGCCGGAACGGGCAGCGGCGAGTTCATCTTCTTCTTCGACAACGACGCCATCCTCCCGACCAACGACGTCTTGGCCCGGCTCGTCGACGAAGCCCGCCGCCGCCCCGGGGCCGCCTACATCCAGCCCCGCATCGCCGACCCTGACACCGGAGTCACCCTGCGTCGCTGGGTCCCGCGACTGCGCGCCAGCCGCGCCGTCCGGCCCGGCACCGTCACCGTCATGGCCGAGGGCGTGGTCCTCGTCCGCCGCAGCGCCTACGAGCGGGCCGGAGGATGGCCCGGCCATTTCTTCCTCTTCCACGAGGGCATCGACCTGTCCTGGCGGCTGTGGGACCTCGGCCGCACCGGCTGGTACGCACCCGACATCGTCATCCACCACCCAGCCACTGACCCCGCCCGGCACGCCGCGTTCTACCGGCTCGTCGCCCGCAACCGGGTCTGGCTCGCCTACCGCCGCCTGCCCGCTCCCCTGATCCCCATCTACCTGGCTACCTGGACACTGCTGAGCGTCATCCGGATCCGGTCGCGGGCGAACCTCGCCGTCTGGGTTGGCGGCCTCTGGGAAGGCTTGCGCGGGGGACACGGACAGCGCCGGCCGATGTCCTGGGCTACTGTGCTGCGGCTGACTTTTGCTGGTCGGCCCCCGATCGTTTGAGCGCCTTGGATCCTCGGCCTGCCGCTCCTCGGTGACCGCCGTCTCCCCTGACCCCAGACATACAAAAAGGCTCTCGCCCTGCGTGGAGGGGAGGTGGTCACAACTCGTCCCAGGCGGAGAGCAGCGGGTCGGCGGCGGCGGCCGGAGCCGTGATCGACCAGCGGCCCGACGGCAGCTCCAGCGAGCACGAGCCGTCGGCCAGCCGCCTGGTGGGGAGCCGCTCGGCCAGCCCCATCAGGAAGGTGCCGTTGACGGTCATGCCGTCCCAGGTGCCATGGACGGGGAGCACCGCGCGGGCGGTCACGCCGGGCGGGACGCGGAAGACGAACTGCAGGCCATCGGGCCCGGCGCGCCATCCCGACTCGACGGTGCCCGCGGGGCTGTCGTACCTGGCGTGTGCCTGTCGTAGCAGCGGGACGGGCCCCGGGCGCAGCAGCGGTTCGGTGAACCCGCCGTTCACCCCGCGGGGGTCGTCGCCGACCCCGGCGACGTGGCGGAAGAGCCAGTCGCCGACGCAGCCGTAGGCGTAGTGGTTGAAGGAGTTCATCGTCGGGGTGTGCATGCCCCGCCGGTGGTGCCAGGCGTCCCACCGCTCCCACATGCTGGTCGCGCCCGCCCGCAGCTGGTAGCGCCAGGAAGGGTGCCCCTCCTGGTTGAAGACCCGGCAGGCGACGTCGTGGTGGCCGGTCTCCGAGAGCGTCGGCAGCAGCAGCGGCGTGCCGACGAAACCGGTCATGAGCCGGTGGCCGTCCGCCCTGACCAGCTCCGCGAGCGCCGCCGCGGTCCGGGCGCGGTGCTCAGGCGAGACGAGGTCCCAGGCCAGGGCGAGGGCGTACCCCGTCTGGGTCTCGGTGCGCAGCCGATGCTCGGTGAGGAAGGCCCGCTGGAAGGCGCCCGAGACCATGGTCGAGGCCTCGCCGTACTCCCTGGCGTGCGGCTCGCCGAGCACGCCGGCGACGTCGGCGATCAGGCGCAGGCTCCGCGCGAGGGCGGCGGTGGCGATCAGGCTCTTGGGCGTCTCCACGGTGCCGGGGGCCAGCCAGTCGCCCAGCGCCCGGCCGGGGCGGACCCCGTCGTCGCACTGCGCCAGGCAGTAGTCGGCCCAGCGCCGCATCGGCCCGTACGCCCGGCGCAGGGTCCGGTCGTCGCCGTAGCGCCGCCACAGCAGCCAGGGCACCTCCACGATCGCGTCGGACCAGACCGGCGAGTCGAAGCCGTACTCGGGCAGCACCGGGGCCACGTGCGGGACGGCCCCGTCCCGCCGCTGGCCGTCGATCAGCGTCGTCACCCAGCCGGAGAGGAACGCCTGGGTGTGCCGGAGGAAGCTCAGCGTCGAGGCGAACACCGAGATGTCGGCGGTCCAGCCGGCCCGCTCGTCACGCTGCGGGCAGTCCATGGGCACGCTGAGCAGGTTGCCCTCGGCGGAGGCGACGATGTTGGAGAGCAGCTGCCTGACGGCGGGGTCGGAGGCGGTCAGGGTGCCGGTGACGGGCAGCGCCGAGGACAGGAGCACCGCCTCGGCGTCGCCCTCGGACATGCCGCCGGGCCATCCGGTGACCTCCGCGTAGCGGAACCCGTGGAAGGTGAACACGGGCTCCGCGACGTGGCGTCCGGCGGGGAGCAGGAACTCGTCGCGCTGCTCGGCCGTGCGCAGGTTGGCGTCGTAGAGGCGGCCGGTCGCGGTGAGCTCCTCGCCGTGGCGGACCACCAGATGGACCGGGTGGGGCGTGTCGATCCGCAGCCGGAGCCGTCCCACGACGTTGCGGCCGAAGTCGAGCAGGTGAACACCCGGGACGGGCTCGGTGACCGACACCGCGGCCAGGGTGCCGATCTCCCGCACGGGGGGAGCGGGGTCGGCCTCCACCAGCAGACCGGGCGGCGGCTGCGCCACGGCCACGGCCCGCTCCCGGCCGGGTGGGGTTTCGCCGGTGCGGGGCGAGGGTTCGAGATCGGGGGAGGAGACGAGGCGGGCGGTCTCGCCCATCACCAGGTCGGCGCGGGGCATGCCCAGGTCTCCGGCCGTCCAGCCGGGGCCGGTGGCCGCGAGCGGATGAACGCCCTCCGGGTCGCGCAGGAACAGCCGCGCGCTGGCGGCGGGGTGGTCGCCGTATCGGCGCGGCCCACCCGCCGCGACGTGACCGGCGTACCAGCCGGGGGCGAGCCAGATCTCCAGCAGGTTCTCCCCGGTACGGAGCAACGCGGTGACGTCGGCCAGCCGGTAGCGGACCCGGCGGCCGTAGTCGGTCCAGCCGGGGGCGAGTTCCTCGTCGCCGAGCCGCTCACCGTTCAGCAGCGCCCGGTAGACGCCCAGCGCGGTGGTCGCCAGCCAGACCCGTCCCGGCCGAGGCTCCCAGCCGAACGTCCCGCGGAGGCGGACGGCGCCCTCGCCGCTCTCGTTCCCGCCGTCCTCGACCCAGGGGGCGTCCCAGGCGCCGCCCGCGCGCAGGCCGGTCACGAAGGTGCCGCCGAGGTGCCCGGCGACCGACCAGGTGTACGGGGTGAGCGGCTCCAGCACCTCTTCCGGGACATCGGCCCAGCTCGTGCCCGGCGGGAGGTCCCGCGCCCACACCTCGCGCCCGCCGGTGGACACCGTCAGCCGCTCGGGATGGAGCAGCCTGGCCGCCCAGGACAGGCGCGGGGAGGGATCGTCGACGCCGACCGGGTCGGTGAGCCCGCAGGTGTGGCAGGCGACCGCCTCGGCGGGCGGGGAGGAGCCGACCGGCACCTGGCCGCCCGAGACGGCCCGTGCCATGCCGGGGGTTCCCGGGACGTGGATCATGCGCCGAGACCCGTCGTGAAGGCGTTGTGCAGTCCGTCGATGTCGACCCCGTGCAGGCTGGGCGCCATCACGTTGATCAGCAGTACGAAGCAGGCGTCGTGGTCGGGATACATCCACCACTGGCATCCGGAGGCGCCGCCGTGCCCGTAGAGCCGCCGCTCCAGCAGGCCGGGCGCGGAGTGGCGCAGGTTCCAGGTCAGCCCCCAGTCCTGGCCGGCGTTGACCGGGTCGGGCTGCAGCTTGACCAGGCCTGTGGTCTGGGGTTCCGTCATGGCGGCCAGCGTGATCGGGTGGACCGGCGCCCGGTCGCCGCGGAGCAGGGCGCTGCCCAGCGCGAGCAGGTCCTCGGCACGGGAGAACAGGCCCCCGGCCGGATGCCGGAGCCGGACGAACCTGTCGTAGTCGACCCCGAGCAGCTCGACGGCCCTGACCTCGGCCGGGTCGCAGGCCGGGTCGAAGGTGATCCGCCCGCCGCCGGGCACCAGCGCGTTCAGGTCGGTGTCGATCACGTCGGCCAGATCCCTGCCGGTGACATCCCTGATCATCTCGGAGATGCCGGCGAAGCCGATGTTGCAGTACTGGCTGAGCGTGCCCGCCTCGAACAGCGCGGGGGCGGCGATCAGGTGCTCCACCAGGTCGTCGGGGGTGAGCGTCTGCTCGGCGATGCCGCTGGTGTGGGTCAGCAGGTGCCAGAGCGTGACCTCGTCGGAGCGCAGCCCGCCGAAGCCGGGCACCGCGTCACGGAGCGGGCGGCGCAGCGAGAGCAGGCCCCGCTCCACCTGGCGCATGGCCAGCAGGCCGACCAGTGGCTTGGTCACCGAGAACAGCGCGAAGTGGTCGTCGGCGCGGGTCGCGCGTCCGTCGTGCTCTCCGAAGGACTCCAGCAGCACCGTGCCCTGCGAGGTGGCCGCCCCGAGCACCGCGCACGGGAGTTTCCCCTCGCGGACCATGCGCCTCACCCACTCGACGGCGAGCGCGAACGGTTGGTCGGTCATCCTTTGAGTGCTCCTTCTGTGAGCCCGGCGAGGACGTGCTTCTGCGCGAACACGTACACCGCTACCAGCGGCAGCGTGGTCAGCAGGACGTGGGCGAAGACGAGGTTCCACTGCAGGGTCTGCAGCGTGCCGGAGGCGAACTGGAAGAGGGTGAGGGGCAGGGTCGCGTTGTCCTGCCCCTTGAGGAGGAACAGCCCGAAGAAGAAGTCGTTCCAGACGTTGATGACCAGGATGACGCTCCCGACGAAGAGCACCGGGCGCAGCAGCGGCAGCAGGATGCGCGCGAAGATCTGCAGTCGGGACGCCCCGTCGATGGCGGCGGCGTCCTCCAGGTCGGGCGGGAAGGCCCTGACGAACCCGGTGGCCAGGAAGACCACGATGCCCAGCCGGGTGCCGATCAGGACCAGCGCGTAGCCGAACGGCGTGCCGTCCAGGCCGAGCCCGCGCAGCACGTGGACGGTCGGGATGATCGACGGGGGGATGAGGATCGACAGGCTGAGTACGAAGTAGGTCGCGCGCAGCCACCGCGAGTCGCCTCGGCCGTAGGCCCACGCTGCCGCCGCGCCGAGCAGCAGCACGGCCAGCACGACGGGTACCGCGATCATGAGGCTGTTGGCGAGCCCGCCCAGGTAGTCGCCGGTGTCGACGACGGTCGTGTAGTTCTCGACGATCGCCCACTGCCGGGGCAGGCCGAGGCCGAGCTCGGCCGCCTCGCCCGCGGGCTTGAAGGAGTTCACCACGACCAGCCAGAACGGCACGACCACCCAGGGGATCGCGAACAGCGACAGCAGTGTGTACTTGACGACTCTCATCTCGTGACCTCCCTGCGGCGCAGCCACCAGACGAGGGGTACCGCCGTCGCGATCACGAGCAGCGTCACCGTGAGGCTGAGCGCGCTGGCGGAGCCGAAGAACCCCTGACCCCACTGCTGGCGCATGACGATGTTCAGTGCCCTGGTGTGGTCGCCGGGGCCGCCGCCGGTGGTGGCGGCGATCACGTCGTAGGCGCTGAGCGCGCCGACCAGGGTGACCGCGACGTTGAAGGTGATCGCGGGGGCCAGCAGCGGGAACCTCACCCGGGCGAAGCGGGTCCAGGGGCCCGCGCCGTCGACCGTGGCCGACTCGATGAGCTCCCTGGGCACCGAGTTAAGGCCCGCGATGTAGACGAGGGTGATCAGCCCGCTCCACTTCCAGGCGTCCACGAACGCGACCGTGAGCAACGCGGTCGCGGGCTCGCCCAGCCAGGCCCAGTCGATGCCGAGGAAGGAGTTGACCGGGCCCGCCGGATCGAGGATGCCCCGCCAGATGTAACCGGCGGCCAGCGGCGAGACGAGAGTCGGCAGGAAGAACACCGACCTGAACACGGTGTTGACCCGGTCCGTCCGCTGCAGGGCGAGCGCGAGGCTCAGGCTGACGGTGTTCTGGATGGCCATGCACAGGATCGCGTAGAGCACGGTCACCGTGACGGCGTTCGTCAGGAGATCCTGCTCGACGAGCGTGCGGAAGTTGTCCAGGCCGTTCCAGGTGATCTCCGAGCGGAACCCCGTCCAGGCGGAGAAGGCGAAGCGGGCGTTGAGCGCGAACGGCAGCGCGAAGAAGAGCGCCACCAGCAGCACGGCGGGCAGTGCCCAGGGCAGCCAGCCCCGCCGCCCGGGGTCCCCGGTCTCGCCGCCGCCCCCGCCGGCGGGGTGCGGGGCGGGAGGTGTGGTCTCGGTGGCCTCGCTGCCTGGGGGACGCTCGCGCGGGGGTACCGAGGTCACCATCCGGGCAGCCCGGCGGCCTTCGCCGCCTGCTCGACCTGGCCCTGCAACTGGGTGGCGGCCTTCTGTGGATCCTTCTGCCCGGCGATCAGCTCCGACATCAGCGGCGCCAGCCCGGCCATGCCGGGGATGTCGGAGTTGAAGGCGATGACGGCGCCGTTGTCGTACGCCTTCTTGACGTCTTGGAGCACGGGGGAGACGTCCTGCGGACCGTCCACCCCCTGGAGCACGGGGAAGGTCTTCGCGGACTTCACGTAGTCGGCGTAGGCGGGGCCGGTCATGAACCGGACGAAGTCCAGCGCGGCCTGCTCCCGTCCTGCGTCGCCCGTCTTGGGCAGGTAGAAGGTGCCGATCGGCCCCGGCGCGTACGTCACCACGGCCTTGGTGCTCGACAGCCCGGTGAACCCGACGGTGTCGTCCACCTTCTGCTGGTCGCCGCCGGCGGCGGCGAGCATGGCCGGCAGCATGTCGGAGTGCTGGGCGACCATGGCGGCCTTGCCGGTCACCAGGGCCTTCATCGAGTTCTCGAACGTGGCGGTGGTGATGTCCTTGTTGAAGCAGCCGTCGTCCTGCAGCTTCCTGTAGGAGCTCAGCCCGGCCACGAACGGCGAGCCGGGGTCGGCCAGCGAGGCGGTGTGGCCCGCGATGGCCTTGCCGTAGGCGTTGGCCTCGTTGCTGGCGCTGACGTACAGCAGCGGCAGGATCTGCACCGGCCAGATGGATCCGCCCGACTCGAACACGGGCGTCACGCCCTTGGCGGAGAGCGCGCGGCAGGCCGCCGAGAGTTCGTCGAACGTTCCCGGGGGCTTGACGCCCGCGTCGGCGAGGACCTTCTTGTTGTAGTAGAGGCCGAAGACCTGGGGGAAGCCGGTGATGGCCGCGTAGACCTTTCCTCCCGTGGCGCCCGCGCTGCTGTAGAGGTCGCCGGACCTGGCGACGTACGCCTCGCCGGACAGGTCCCTGAGGTTCTCCGACGGGTTCAGGGCGAGCAGGTTGCTCACCGTGGCGTGGTATTCGAGGATGTCCGGCCGCTCGCCGGTGGCCCACTTGGTCTGGGTGCTGTCCTCGAACCCGTCGGAGGGGATCGGGACCAGCTCGATCGTGTGGCCCGACTCCCGCTCGAACCGCTTGTACATCTCCACCAGCGGGGCGGGGTCGGCGGTGTTGTGCCAGAGCGTCAGCGTGACCTTCCCGCCGTCGGTTCCGCCTGGTTCGGCGGCGCCGCCACAGCCCGCCGCGGTGAGGGTGAGGGCGGCGCAGGCCGCGGCTCCAAGCAGTCGTTTCGATACCCTCATGCTCGTTATTCCTGTTCGTCACGGGGTTGGTGATAGCCGGCCTCCGGGCGGACGCCTGCACGCCTCCGGGCCACAAGACATGCGGGTTTCCGTCATGTTTCGTAGAACGTTCTCCATTGTTAGACCAGGGGTGTTTGCGGCGTCAAGGGCTACGTTCGAGGTGACCAACTCGTTAAGAAGTGGTAAAACTCGGGTCTGGCGGGGATGGCTTCGACCGGGTACCGTCGCCTCTGCGTTGCCAGAATGTATTTCGTTCTACACTCGGGCGCCACGCTCGCCCGGCGATTTTCCCCGCTTTCCCCCCGAGGCTCGCCGCGGGGCCGTTCCCGCTTTCGCCTACCGAAGGACTCGCGTGACCACAGGATCAGCACCGCGCCGGGTGACCATCGCCGACGTGGCGGGCCGGGCCGGCGTCTCCACGGCCGCCGTGTCCAAGGTGCTGCGCGGGGCCTACGGGGTCAGTCCCGGCATGCGGGCCAAGGTCCGTGAGGCCATGGACGAGCTCGGCTACCGGCCGCACGCCGCGGCCAGGGCCATGCGGGGCCGTACCTACACCCTCGGTGTGATGCTGTCCGACACCAGGAACCCGTTCTTCCCCGACATCATCGAGGGCGTCACCGGCCACCTGGGCAGCACCGAGTACCAGGTGCTGCTCGGCCCCGGCGGGGACGAGCCCAGGAGTCAGGCGAGGGTGATCGACGCGATGATCGACCGGAGCATGGATGGAATCATCCTGATATCTCCGGTCATGTCGAGTGCGGAACTCGCCGCCATCGCCACCACGACGCCGATCGTGGTGATCGGCCGTCACGGAAGTGCCGCCGAGTACGACTCCGTGGTCGACGACGACGTCGTCGGCGCCCGCCTGGTGGTCGACCACCTGGCCGATCTCGGCCATCGGCGGATCGCCCACATCACCCATCTCGACCGGGGGCGCGCCTCCGGCGCCGACTCCCCGCAGGCCGTCCGCGCCGAGGGCTACCGCCAGGCCATGCGCGCCAGGGGCCTGGCGGAGGAGATCGACGTGGTGGCCACCTCCTTCACCGAGGAGGGCGGCTACGAGGGGGCGCGGCAGCTGCTCGCCCGGCCGGCCAGGCCCACCGCGATCTTCGCCGGCGCGGACGTCGCGGCCCTCGGGGTGCTGCGCGCGGCCTACGAGGCCGGCTTGTCGGTCCCCGGTGACCTGTCGGTCACCGGATACGACAACATCGGCATCGCCTCCCTCAAGCCCATCTCACTGACCAGCGTCGACCAGGACGGACACGTCATCGGGGCCACCGCGGCGCGCCTGCTCGTCGAGCGCATCGAGGGCCGCGGGCGGTCCGTCCTGTCCTCCGTCTCACCCACCCTCGTCGTCCGCGGCACCACCGGCCCACCGGCCGGACAGGAGTGACCGGACGGCGTCGACCCGCCGCTGACCGGGATCTCCTGAAGCACCCCGCCCCGGCACGAGCATCCCGTTGAGCGGTCCCCGCGAGGGACCGCCATGTCACCGTGTTCCGACGCGAAGGAACCCCCCATGAAACGTCTCATCCTCATCGGACCGCTGCTTCTCGCCCTCACCTTCCCCGTCTCCCTGCCGGGAGCCGCGCTCGCCGCCCAGGCGACGACCTGCCCGGTGCGAATCGACCCGGCGAGCTTCGCGAGCGAGGCCCGCCTGCTCGAACTCGCCGAGCGGCAGGAGGACTTCGGCCCTCGGCCGACCGGCTCGGCCGCCCACGACGACTACATCGACTGGCTGGAGGACGAGATCGGCGCGGTCCCCGGCGTCCAGCTCTCCTCACTGCCCTACGAGATCGACCGCTGGGACGGCCTCGCCACGGGGCTGACCGTCGGCGGCCAGGACGTGGCGGTCGCCGCGCCCGTGCCCTTCTCCTCCTCCACCGGGCCGGGCGGGGTGACCGCCCCGCTCACCTACCTGCCCGCGGGCACCGCCATCACCGCGGCGAACGCCGCGGGGAAGATCGTCGTCAGGGATCTGCCCTGGTCGACAGTGCCCAACCTGCTCTTCTACCCGCCCATGCTCGGCTACCACATGTACGACCCCGGCCTCACGATCAACCTGCTCGGCTCCGACTCCATGGAGGCCCCCGCCGGGGCCGACGCCGACCTCAAAGCCGCCGCCGCGGCGGGCGCGGCGGGGGTGCTGGAGGTGAGCCGCCTGCCGCACGCCCAGATCGAGGGGATGTACGCGCCCTACGAGGGTCTGCCGTACCAGGTTCCCGGCGCCTATCTCGGCGTCGACCAGGGCGAGCGGATCAAGCAGGCGCTCGCCGCCGGGCAGCCGGTCGAGGCCGTGCTGACCGTCGACGCGGCGTGGACGCCGAAGACGACCCGCACCGTCCTCGCCACCCTGCCCGGGGTGAGCGAGCAGAAGATCGTCGTGGAGAGCCACACGGACGGCATGAGCCCGGTGTGGGACAACGGCCCGCTCACGATGGTGGAGATGGCCCGCTACCTGGCGTCGCTGCCGGTGAGCTGCCGCCCGCGTACGGTCCAGTTCGCCTTCGTCACCGGCCACCTCTACCAGCACCTCACCGGACCCGGCGTCCGTGAGGGAGGCGCGGGGCAGCTGGCGGCCATGCTGGACGCCGAGTACGACCAGGGCAAGGTCTCCTCGGTCGTCGTCCTGGAGCACCTGGGCGCCCGGCGCTACAACGCGGTCACCCGTGCCGGAGGACTGCCCGGACTGGAGCTCGTGGCCGATCCCTCGCTCACCGAGCTGCTCTGGGTCCCGGTCAGTGAGAGCACGCCCCTGCGTGAGCTGGTCAAGGGCCATGTCCAGCACTGGGACGTGCGACGCACGGCCGTGCTGAAGGGGCTGTCGGCGGCCGACCTGGGCACCGTGCCGCACCACTGCGGCTTCGGGGGCGAGGGCACGCCGTACAACCGGCACCTGCTGCCGACCATCGCGCCGATCGCGGCCCCCAAGACGCTCTTCTCACCGCGTTTCGGGGCCGAGGCGATCGATGTGGCGGTGATGCGCCGGGCGTCGCTGGCCTTCACCGACGTCGTGCTCGACCTCGGCACCATGCCACAGGCGGACGTCGCGGGCGACGTCACGTTCATGCGCGCCCAGCGTGCCTCGGGTACGCCGGGGTGTTCGTGAGCATCGACCGCGAGGCGCTGGTACGGCGGCACGCCGTGGTGCTGACCGAGCCGGACGCGGAGTCCCCGCTGACCGTCGGCAACGGCGAGTTCGCCTTCACCGCCGATGTCACCGGGTTGCAGACCTTCCCCGCCTTCCACGCCGCGAGCATGCCGCTGGG
The DNA here is from genome assembly GCF_040298085.1 of Streptosporangium sp. NPDC001681. Lineage (NCBI taxonomy): Bacteria > Bacillati > Actinomycetota > Actinomycetes > Streptosporangiales > Streptosporangiaceae > Streptosporangium > Streptosporangium sp. NPDC001681. The sequence continues at coordinate 12,763 of NZ_JBEOZN010000018.1, forward strand.
CACCCAGTCGCAGTGGGGCTGGCACACGATGCCCAACCCCCGGGGCTTCACCCTGGAGGACACGATGACCGGCTACGGCCGGGCCCGCTATCCCGACCGGCACCGGATGACCTTCGGCGGTCCGGTGGCGCCGGAGTTCGAGGCCGGTACGTGGTTGCACGGCAACCCCCAGCGGCTCGACCTGGGCAGGATCGGGCTCGACCTCGGCGAGCACGCGGAGATCACCGACCTCACCGGCGTCCACCAGCGGCTCGACCTGTGGAGCGGGCTGCTGCGCAGCTCGTTCACGCTCGACGGCGTGCCGTACGAGGTGGAGACGGTCTGCCACCCCGGACGCGACCTGCTGGCGGTGCGCGTCACCGGCGGGGCGGCGGTGACGATCGCCTTCCCGTACGCCTGTGCGGCCTGGAACGTGGCCGCCGACTGGGACGGTCCGGAGCGGCACGTCACCGGCCACGTCGTCGGCGCCGCACGCTGCGACTTCACCCGGGTGCTGGACGGCGACCGCCACCACGTCGCCCTCGCCTGGCAGGGGCCGGCCCGGCTCACGCCCATCGCCGAGCACCGCTACCGGCTGGAGGGCGCCACCGAGTTCGTGGTGGCCTTCGGGCTCGACCCCGCGGAGCCCGGCCTTCCCGGATTCGCGGAGGTCCGCGCGGCCGCCGCCCGGCACTGGGCCCGTTTCTGGACCGACGGCGGCGCGGTGAGCTTCGAGGGCAGCTCGGATCCGCGCGCGCCCGAGCTGGAACGGCGCGTGGTCCTCTCGCAGTACCTGACCGCGGTCAACTGCGCGGGCTCGCTGCCGCCGCAGGAGACCGGCCTGGTCTGCAACTCCTGGAGCGGCAAGTTCCACCTGGAGATGCACTGGTGGCACGCGGCGCACTTCCCGCTGTGGGGAAGGCCGGAACTGCTGGAGCGCAGCCTGCCGTGGTACCGGAGCATCCTTCCCATGGCGCAGGCCACGGCCGCCGGGCAGGGGTGTCGCGGGGCCCGCTGGCCCAAGCAGGTCGGCCCCGAGGGCAGGGAGAGCCCCAGCACGATCGGGCCGTTCCTGATCTGGCAGCAGCCGCACCCGATCTACTTCGCCGAACTCCTCTACCGGGTCCGGCCGGAGGCACTGCACGACTACCGGGACCTGGTCTTCGAGACCGCGGAGTTCATGGCGTCCTTTCCCGTCGAGGAGGACGGCCGCCACGTACTCGGGCCACCGCTGATCCCGGCGCAGGAGTCGTACGCGGAGATCAGGACGACGGTCAGGAATCCCACGTTCGAGCTGGCCTACTGGTGGTGGGGGCTGGAGACCGCGCAGCGGTGGCGTGAGCGTCTCGGCCTCGCCCGGGACCCGGAGTGGGAGAGGGTGCGGGACGGGCTGGCCGCGCCGTGCGTCAGGGACGGCGTCTACGCGGCCATCGCGGTGGAGCCGTACACGCTCAGGACGGACCACCCCTCGATGACCGGGGCCCTGGGCCTCGTTCCGGCGACGCCGCTGATCGATCCGGAGACCATGCGGGCCACCCTCGACGACGTGCTGGAGACCTGGGACCTGCCGAGCACCTGGGGCTGGGACTACCCGATGCTCGCCATGTGCGCGGCCAGGCTGGGCGAGCCGGGCAAGGCGGTCGACGCGCTGTTGATGGACGCGCCCAAGAACGCGCATCTGGTCTCGGGTCACAACCGGCAGTGGCCCGGGATCCTGCCGCTCTACCTGCCGGGCAACGGCGGCCTGCTGGCGGCCGTCGCGCTGATGGCGGCGGGCTGGGACGGCGGGCCCGACAGGTGCGCGCCAGGCTTCCCCGCGGGCTGGAACGTCCAGGTGGAGGGGGTGCGGGCGATGCCCTGACCCGGACGCGGCACCCGTGCCCTCGCGGCGCGGGTGCCGCGGGTCAGCCGAGTACCCTGTCGGCCGTCGCGCGGTCGGCGAGCAGCGTGACCGTGTAGTGCAGCACGTCCTCCTCCAGCGCGGACAGCCGCTCCGCGTTCCCCGCGCGCACCTCGGCGGCGATGAACTCGGTGACGCCGAAGACGATCAGGGCGGGCACGCTCTCCCTGACCGGTCCCCGGGAGGGGGTCTCCGCCCTGGCCCGCGCGGCGAGGGCACGCAGCATCTCCAGGAAGGGCAGGTAGGCGCGGTCGCGCTGGTCCATCGCCCGCCGGCCCGCCGCGGGGAGTTCGACGAAGTAGGCGCGGGCGTACTCGGGACGGTCCTGCCACCACCGCAGGTAGGCGTGCAGGCCCTGGCGGACGGCGGCGACCCAGTCGTGGCCGGTGCCCTCGGCCGCGGCCAGGATCGTCTCGACCACGCCGGGCAGGTCCCGTTCGCACAGGGCGAGGAAACAGGCCTCCTTGTCGTGGAAGTTGGCGTAGAAGGCGTTGCGCGAGACCCGCGCGGCGGCGATCACATCGGGCACGGTCGTGGCGGCGTACCCCCGGGCCGCGACCAGCAGCAGCATCGCCTGGATCAGGCGGTCGCGCTGCGAGGTGCGGACCACTTCTGGGGGCAGCCCGTGACGGCCGCGGGGGAGGGGCTCACCCTCCGGAATTTTCTTCCGATCCTGTCTTGACATCAATCACAGATCGTACTTCCCTCTGTTAGGAGACGTTCACGTCTCCAAAGAATCGGTGAGGTGACCATGGAAGACAAGGGCATGTCCCGGCGGCGGGTCCTGCGCGTGGCGGCGGTCGGGCTGCTGTCGGCGGGCCTCGTGTCGCGGACCACCCAGGCGGTGGCGGCCGGCACGATCGAGGCGCACTACGCGGTCCGGGGCCCCTGGGCGGTCACCGCCTCCGACGCGGGCGACGCCTCGGGAACCTACCGGCTGCACCACCCGGCGAACCTCGGCGCCGGTGGCTTCCGGCACCCGATCGTCACCTGGGGGAACGGCTCCCACGCCACCCCCGCCCTCTACCCCGGCGTGCTCGACCAGCTCGCCTCCTGGGGCTTCGCCGCGATCGCCTCCACCGACACGACCACCGGAACGGGCACCGAGATGCTCGCCGCCGCGCAATACCTGGTGGCGAGGAACGCCGACCCCGCGAGCCCGTTCCATCAGAGGCTCGACACCACCAGGGTCGGCGCCGCCGGGCACTCCCAGGGCGCGGGCGGCACGGTCAACGCGGCCAACCTCTCCGCGGGGCTCGTCACCACGGCCGTGCCGATCGCACTGCCCGCGCAGCTCTGGGTGGGGGCCGGCGACCGGTTCCAGGTCTCCCAGCTGGCCTGCCCGGTCCTGTTCATGAGCGGGGGCAACGACTGGCTGATCTCACCGGCCTCGGCGCTGCGGGGCTACTACGACCAGGTGCCCGGGGCGGCGGCCATGGCACTGCTGAAGGGCGCGGGTCACAACGACATCCAGGGCACCGGCGGCGGCTTCCTCGGCTACCTGACGGCCTGGCTGATGTACCGCCTCCAGGACGACGCCTACGCCCGAGGCGCCTTCGCCGGGAGTGCCCCCGAGTTCACCGCCAACACCGCCTGGCAGAACCAGGCCGCCAAGAACCTCCCTTGACCACCACGCCGACGCGGCCCGCCGGCAGGAGGCCGCCAGGCACCTCCCGGCGGCCCCGGGTCGCCGAGAACCTCCCGTGACCACCTCATCCCGCGCGGTGCCCACCGCACGGGATCACCCCCCAGGAGAACCGCGATGGCGGATCTGACACGGCGCCGGCTGCTCGCGGCCGGCGCGCTCTCCCTGGCCGCGCCCAGCGTGCTGGCGGCCTGCGGCGCAGACCGGCCCGAGCGGCCCGATCGGCAGGCCCAGGACGGCAGGCCGCACGGCGAGGTCAGCGTCTGGCTGCACGGCTCGCAGGAGACGGGCCCGCAGTTCGAGAAGCTGGTGCACCGCTACATCGACGAGTTCGGCGTGGACGTCAAGCTCCTCTACCTGCCCGTCGCCCAGCTGGACGCCAAGCTGCTGACCGCCTTCAGCGGCGGCACTCCACCCGACGTCTTCAAGATCGGGCACTGGAGCTTCCCCTCCCACGCCGGAAAGGAGCGGCTGGCGCCCATCGACCCCCGGGCGTTCGGCGCGCCGGACGTGGCGACCGTCCTGGGACGGTACGAGCCGGGGACGGTCGCCCCGCTGAGCTACCGCGGCCAGGCGTACGGCGTGCCGATCGACCTCAACCCCGCCATGCTGTACTACCGCAGGGACCGCTTCGAGGAGGCCGGTCTCGACCCGGACAAACCTCCCACGACCTGGGAGGAGGTCGCCGACCACAGCAAGAGACTCACCTCGGCCGACGGCAGGCGGGTGGGCCTGCAGTGGCTCTACGGCGACCCGCAGTGGGCGCTGATGACGCTGACCGCGCTCATCAAGGGCGGCGGTGGCGAGCTGGTCAGCGCCGACGGCACCCGCGCCTCCCTCGACACCGAGCACGGCATCCGGGCCCTGGAGTACTTCGCCGGGATCGGCAACCCCAAGCTCTCCAACCCGCTCGGCGCGCTCGGGCTGTTCTACTCGGGTGAGGCCGCCATGGTCGTCAGCGGGGCCTTCCTCGGTCCCGCGCTGGAGCGGCTAGGCGAGGACACCCTCAAGCCGGGCAAGGACTACGGCGTGGCGCCCATGCCCCGTTGGGAGGGCGGCAGGGCCGTCGTGCCCGCCTACACGTGGGGCTGGGGCGTCGCCGCCGCGTCGAAGAACGGCTTCACCGCCTGGCACCTGATCAACTACCTCCAGGGGCGGGAGTCGGTCACGGCCAACCTGGAGAACGGGATCGTCATCCCGGCCACCGGCTGGCGGGACGCCGGGCCGCGCGGCACCTCCGAACTGATGGGGATCGCGGCCTCCGGCATACCCGACGCCGACTTCGGGCCGGCCATCCCCGCCGCGCTGGAGCTCGCCAAGGCCGCCTCCAGCGCCTGCGACGCCGTGGCCCACGGCCGCTCCACGCCCGCCCGGGCGGCCAAGGACTTCGACGCCACCGTACGGCTCGCGCTGTGAACGCGGTGAACGCGGTGACCGTGGACACCGGGCGCGCGGGCCGCCCGCCCGGCCGTCCGGGCCGCCCGTACCGGGACCCGAGCCGTCCGCGAACGGAACCGGGCCGCCCGCCCGGGGCACGCGGTGACGTGGCGGGCACCCGATGACCCTGACCACCGAGGCCGTCGAGGCGCCCGTACCCGCACCCCCGCCGAGGCCGGGGAGCGGGCGCGGCAGGTCGCGCCGGGAGGCGGGGGCCGGGATCGTGCTGACGATCCCGGTGGCCGTCTTCTTCGTCGTCTTCTGGCTCGTGCCGTTCTGCGGTGCCGTGTACCTCAGCTTCACTGACTACGAGATGGCCGGCGCCCCGCGGTGGATCGGGCTGGACAACTACGCGCGGATGCTCCAGGATCCCGGGGTCTGGAACTCGGCGTGGATCACCGTCGTCTACACGGTCTTCACGGTCCTGCCGACCATCCTGCTCGCGCTGCTCATCGCGGTGCCGCTCAGCGGGCCCGGCCGCCTCAACCGCGTGCTCCGCTCGCTGGTCATGGTGCCCGCGGTGATGCCGCTGGCCGCGACGTCGATGGTGTGGGTCATCATCTACTCCGACCGGGGTCTGGCGAACACGCTGCTCGGCGCCGTCGGCATCGAGCCGCAGTCGTGGCTGACCGACTCGGACCTGGCGATCTGGGCGCTGGTCGTCATGGTCGTCTGGAAGAGCCTGGGGCTGTTCGTCATCATCCTGACGGCCGGGTTGCAGGCGCTGCCCCGGGAGGTCTACGAGGCCGCGGCGATCGACGGTGCCGGAACCGTCACCACGTTCCGCAGGATCACCGTCCCGCTGCTCCGCAGGACCCTGCTGTTCGTGCTGGTCATCTCCGTCGCCGGATCGATGCAGGCCTTCGTGCCCGCCTTCCTGCTCACCGGCGGCGGCCCGGCCGACGCCACCCAGGTGCTGCCCTACTACATCTGGGCCAACGCCTTCCCCTACGAGCACATGGGCTACGCCTCCGCGCTGGCCATGATGCTGCTGGTCGCGATGCTGGTCGTCTCGATCGTCCAGTTCGGCTTCCTGCGGGGTGGGGACGAATGAGGGTGCTCCGGACCGTCTGGCTGCTGAGCGCCGTGGGCGCGATGCTGCTGCCGATCTACGTGATGCTCGTGGTCGCCTCCGCTCCCGACGACACCGACCTCGGCGGGCTGGTCTTCAACGGTTTCCACCTGCCGCGGAACCTCGCCGAGCTGTTCGCGGGCGAGGGCTTCCCCGTCTACTTCCGCAACAGCGTGATCTACTGCGTCGGCAGCGGGGCGCTGGACGTGCTCTTCTCCTCGGCGGCCGGCTACGCCCTGGCCCAGCTGTCCTTCCCCGGCAGGCGCGTGCTGTTCGCGCTCGTGGTCGGCACGCTCGCGCTCGCCCCGATGGTCATGATCATTCCGGTGTTCCTGATCGTCAAGGAGCTGGGCTGGGTGAACACCTTCCAGGGGGTGATAGTCCCCGGCATGATCAGTGCCTTCGGCGTCTTCCTGGTCCGCCAGTTCGCCCTCGGCGTCCCCAAAGAGCTGATCTTCGCGGCGCGCGTCGACGGGGCGGGGGAGCTGCGCATCTTCCTCCGGGTGGCGCTTCCGCTGTTGCGGCCGGCGCTGGTGACGCTCTTCCTCATCCACTTCCTCGCCCAGTGGGACAACCTGCTCTGGCCGCTCATCGTCGCCAACGACCCCGCACTGTGGTCGCTGCCCGTGGGACTGGCCAACTTCCAGAGCGAGCACGGTTTCAACTACCACCTCATGACCGCCGCCGCCCTGGTCACCGCCGTGCCGCCGTTCCTGCTGCTGGCCGGGCTGCAGCGCTACTACGTGGCGGGGCTCACCTTCGGAGGGGTCAAATGATGGTCCCGGACACCGCCGAGATCATGGCGTGGATCGAGGCGATCACAGCCAGGGGTATCCGGCGCCCCGGATACCCCGCCGACGCGTGGACGGAGAGGTGGGCGGCCGGGCTGCTGGCGGGCTTCGGGCTCGACGTGCGCCTCGCACCGGTCGAGGTGCCCACCTGGCACCCTGTCACCGCCACGCTCCGCGCCCACCTGGACGCCGACCCGTCCCGCGCCGTCGAGGTGGCGGCCTTCGCCCTGCCGTACACCACCCCGAAGGCGACGGTGACCGCGCCGCTCACCCGGTCGGTGGTCCCCGGCCGCATCGCGGTGCGCGAGCACACCTTCGCCGAGCTGCCCCAGGCCCTCGTACGGGAGATCGCCACCGCCGTGCACGACCCCGACGGCGACTTCGACGGCCTGGTGCAGACGCTGCCGTTCGCGCCCGGCTACCTGGAGGATCTCGACGGGGCGGTCACCTCGGGGGCGGCCGGGTACGTCGGGGCGCTGACCGGCCTCCCGTGGGAGACGCGCGACTACTACGTGCCCTACGACGCGGTGCACCGGTCCGTACCCGCGGTCTGGTTGTCGGCGGCCGACTCGCGGCGGGTGCTGGCGTTGATGGACGAAGGGCCCTGCGCCGGCACGCTGTCCGTGGAGTCGGAGACCTCGACCGCGACCTCGCACAACGTGATCGCCACCCTGCCCGGGCGGGGCGACGGCTGGGTGATCGTCGCCTCGCACCACGACGCCCCCTGGGCCTCCGCGGTGGAGGACGCCTCCGGTGTCGCGCTGGTGCTGGCCGCCGCCAGGCACTGGTCGCGGGTGCCGGAGGAGGACAGGCCGCACAACCTGCTCTTCCTGCTGACCGCCGGGCACATGGCTCACGCGGCGGGCACCCGGGCGTTCATCGAGGAGAACCGGGCCCTGCTGGACCGGGTCGTGCTCCAGGTCCACCTGGAGCACGCGGCCCGCGAGTGCCGCGCGGAGGGCGGGACGCTGGTGCCCACCGGTGCCCCCGAACCGCGCTGGTGGTTCACCACCCGGCGCCCCGAGCTGGAGCGGCTCGTCGAGCGGGCGCTGGTCGCCGAGGACCTGCGCAGGTCGTTCGTGCTGCCGCCCGACGTGTTCTCGCCGATGCCGCCGACCGACGGCGCGTTCTTCCACCCGGAGGGGGTGCCGCTGGTGCACTTCCTCGCGGCTCCCATGTACCTGTTCGATTCCGCCGACACCCTCGACAAGGTCGACGAGGCGAGCCTGGTGCCGCTGACCCGCGCGGCGATCCGCATCGTCGAGGGCACCGAGGGATGGAGCCCCAGATGATCGTGCGAACTCCCTCCGGCCTCGTCAGGGGCCGCTTCGACGGGACGGTGGCCTCCTTCCTCGGCGTTCCGTACGCCGCCCCGCCCTTCGGCGAGCACCGCTTCGGCGCGCCCGTCCCGCCGCCCGCCTGGGACGGGATCCGCCCGGCGCTCCTGCCGGGCGCGGCGGCGCCGCAGCGCGCCACCGACGACATCGGGCTGTACGCCCCCGAGGTGTTCGCCTCCGGAGAGGACTGCCTCAACCTCGACGTCCACACCCCCGACCCCGGTGCCGCCGGCCTGCCGGTGCTGGTCTGGTTTCACGGCGGGGCCTTCGCCATCGGCGGCAACGGAGCCGCCTGGCACCGCGGACACCGCTTCGCCCGCGACGGCGTAGTGTGCGTCTCCGTCAACTACCGGCTGGGCTTCGAGGGGTTCCTCGCGCTGGACGGGGCGCCGCTCAACCGGGGCGTGCTCGACTGGCTCGCCGCGCTGGAGTGGGTGCGCTCCGCCGTCGCGGCGTTCGGCGGTGATCCGGGCAACGTGACGATCGCGGGGCAGTCCGCGGGCGGCGCGGCGTGCGTCACCCTCCTGACGATGCCCCGCGCGGCGGGCCTGTTCCGCCGGGCGATCGTGATGAGCGGGTCGGCGAGCCTGGCCGTATCGGAACAGCGGGCCCGCGGGTACGCCGGTGAGCTCGCCGCCCGTCTCGGCGTCCGGCCGGCCAGGGAGGACTTCCTGACCATCCCGCCCGCCGCGCTGGTGGCCGAGCAGCCGCCGCCGCTGTCGGGCGGGGAGTCCGGCGCGTTGAGCGGGGCGGTGCCGATCCAGCCCGTCGTGGACGGCGACCTGGTGCCCTCCGTGCCACTGGACGCGCTGCGCGCGGGGGTGGGCGGACACATCCCGCTCCTGGTCGGCTGCACCTGTGACGAGGCCGGTGTCTTCGTGCGCGCGATGGCGCGGGGGATCGACGAGGCGACGGCCGCGGCCGTGCTGGCGCAGATGGGCCTGCCGCCCGGCTACCGGGACGCGCATCCCGGGTTGTCGCCCGAGGAACTCGTCGGCAGGGCGGCCGGCGACCACCTGTTCCGCAGGGAGACGATCTGGATCGAGGAGGCCCGCGCGGCCACCGCCTCCGCCCCGACCCACGCCTACGAGTTCCGCTGGGAGTCGCCGGTGCCCTCTCCCATCGGAGGCGGGAAGGTCGGCGCCGCGCACAACATCGACCTGCCCTTCGCCTTCGACGTGCTGGACGCGCCGGGCGTCGAGCGTACGGCGGGGCAGCGGCCCCCGAGGGCGCTCGCCGAGGCGATGCACGGCGCCTGGGTGCGGTTCGCCCGCGACGGCGACCCGGGATGGCCCGGCTACGACCGCGCCCGCAGGCAAGTAATGATCTTCGATACCGAGTCGGAGGTCGCCGACGATCCCCTGCGGCCGCAACGGCACCTCTTGCGGGAGCCGTGAGCGGCGTGCACCTTGTTACTCAGCGACCGGAGGTTTTCCACATGCTGTCCTACTCGTGCGCCGTCTCGGGCGTCCCCCTCCTCGGTGAGACCATCGGCGAGAACTTCGAGCGGATCGTGGCCCGCTTCGGCGACCGGGAAGCCCTGGTCGACCTGCCGGGCGAGCGCCGCTGGACCTACGCCGAGCTGAACGCCGACGTCGACCGGCTGGCCCGGGCCCTGATCGCCCGGGGCGTCGCCAAGGGGGACCGGGTCGGGATCTGGTCGCCCAACTGCGCCGAATGGGTGATCGTCCAGTACGCCACCGCGAAGGTCGGCGCGATTCTGGTCAACGTCAACCCCGCCTACCGCGGTCACGAACTCGACTACGTCGTCCGCCAGTCCGGAATGCGGCTGCTGATCAGCGCGGTGAGCCACAAGACGAGCGACTACCGCGCGATGGTCGCCGGGATCGGATTCGCCGACGTCGCCTACATCGGCGAGGAGAGCTGGCACCGCCTGCTGGCCGGGGCCGCGGATGTCGGCCCCGAGCGGCTGCGCGAGCGCATGGCCTCGCTGACCTTCGACGACCCGATCAACATCCAGTACACCTCGGGCACCACCGGCTTCCCCAAGGGTGCGACCCTGTCGCACCACAACATCCTCAACAACGGCTACTTCGTCGGCGAGCTGGTCGGCTACGACGAGACCGACAGGGTCTGCCTGCCGGTGCCCTTCTACCACTGCTTCGGGATGGTCATGGGCAACCTCGGGGCGACCTCCCACGGGGCCTGCGTCGTCATCCCCGCGCCGGGCTTCGACCCCGCCGCCACGCTGCGGGCCGTGGAGCGGGAACGCTGCACCTCCCTGTACGGGGTGCCGACCATGTTCATCGCCGAGCTCGGCGAGCTCGGCCGCACCGGGTACGACCTGTCGAGCCTGCGCACCGGGATCATGGCGGGCTCGCCCTGCCCGGTGGAGATCATGAAGCGGGTGGTCACCGAGATGAACATGCGCGAGGTTGCGATCTGCTACGGGATGACGGAGACCTCGCCGGTGTCCACGATGACGAGGGTCGACGACGACCTGGCCCGCCGTACCGAGACGGTCGGCCGGGCGATGCCGCACATCGAGGTCAAGATCGTGCACCCGGAGAGCGGCCTGACCGTCCCGCGCGGTGAGCCCGGCGAGCTGTGCACCCGCGGCTACTCGGTGATGCTCGGCTACTGGGACGAGCCCGCCAGGACCGCCGAGGCGATCGACGCCGCCCGCTGGATGCACACCGGCGACCTGGCCACCATGGACGACGACGGCTACGTCAACGTCGTCGGACGCATCAAGGACATGGTGATCAGGGGCGGTGAGAACGTCTACCCCCGCGAGCTGGAGGAGTTCCTGCACGGCCACCCGGACATCGACGACGTCCAGGTGATCGGTGTGCCCGACCCGAAGTACGGCGAGGAGCTGATGGCCTGGATCGTCATGCGGCCGGGGGCCGTCCCGCTGACGGCCGAGGCGGTCAGGGACTTCTGCGCCGGGCGGCTGGCCCACTACAAGATCCCCCGCTACGTCCACCTGGTCGACGGGTTCCCCATGACGGTGACGGGCAAGATCCGCAAGATCGAGATGCGCGAGCAGGCGATGCGGCTGCTCGACCTCTGATCCCCGTCCCCGCTCCCGCCGAGCCGGACACCGGCCGGCACTTCACCGGAGTCGCGGCGGGTACGCCCCGTCGTTCACCACGCGTCGGCTCCCCGGCCCTTCAAGGGCCGGGGAGCCGACGCCGTCTTTACGCCTTCTTGCGCGATGAGTTGATTTATCCGCAGCCCGGCCCGGGGATGGGTCGTCCGACGCCATTGATCATGGGCCGTGCGCCTGCCACCGGATAGACGCATCCGAACGCGTACGCGCGGACCCCGCGGACCTGGCGACGAGGAGGAGCGCGTGAGCCATGTCGTGGTGATCGGCGCGGGCCTCGGCGGCCCTGCCGCCGCGGGGCGGGACGTCACGATCGTGGAAGCCGGCCGGGCGCCCGGCGGCTGCTGCGGTACGGCCGCCGTCGGCGAGTACCGTTTCGACACCGGCCCCTCCGTGCTGACCATGCCCGAGGTCCTCGCCGACGTCTTCACCGCGGCCGGCCACGCCACCCTCACCGTGCTGGAGCCGACCGCCAACCTGCGTGGCGGTGCCGACCGGGACCGGCTCACCCCGGAGTCGGAGGACCGGCTGCCGGCGAGGCTCGCCGACCCCGGCCACGGCGACCTGTCCCGCATCGATCACGATGACGTGAAGGCGTCCTGCGCTCGACGCGGGCCGACCTGACCGTGGCCCGCTACGAATCGCCGAGGTGCCGTGAACCGGCCGGGTGCGGCCGGCACGAGATCGTCCGGTGCGAGGTCGTCCAATGCTGTCGTCGGGAGGGTGTGATGTCGGAGCCGGTGGCCGTCGACGCGATGGGCGGAGACCACGGACCGGGCGAGACGGTCGCCGGGGCGGTCACGGCCCGGCGTGAGCTCGGAATCCCCGTGGTGCTCGTGGGCCGCTCCGGCGCCGTCCGCGCCGAGCTCGCCCGACACGGCGCCGTCGGCGAGATCGGCGTGGTGCACGCCGAGGACGTCGTCCCGATGACCGAACGGGGCGCGGGAGCGGTCTTCTCCACCACGACCAGCCTGACGGTCGGCTGCGACCTCGTACGGCGGAAGGAGGCGTCGGCGTTCGTGTCGGCCGGTTCCACGGGCGCGGTCGTCTCGTGCGCCATCCACGGCATCGGGCGTGCCCCGGGCGTCCTGCGGCCCGCCCTGGCCATCGCGCTGCCCTCGGTCACCGGCGGCGCGACCGTGCTGATCGACGCCGGGGCGACCTCCGACCCCACCCCGGAGATGATCGCCCAGTTCGCGCTGCTCGGCGCCTCCTACGCCCAGCTCGTGCTCGGTGTCGCCGACCCGTCGGTGGGCCTGTTGTCGATCGGCTCGGAACCCGGCAAGGGTAACCGGCTGACCCGCAGGGCCGGTGAGCTGCTCGCCGGGCTGCCGTTGCGCTTCTGCGGCAACGTGGAGGGACACGACGTGCTCGCGGGCACCGTCGACGTGATCGTCACCGACGGTTTCACCGGGAACGTGGTGCTCAAGAACGTCGAGGGTTCGGTGCGGGCCGCGCTGACGCTGGTGGCGCGTTCCGGTGCCGCCGGAGCCGAGGAGTTGCGGGCGGTGGCCCGCCGCTACGCCCCGGAGGCCTACGGCGGGGCGGCGCTGCTCGGCCTGATCGGCACTGTCGTCGTCGCGCACGGTTCCTCGCGGGCGGCGACGATCGCGCGCGCCTGCGCGCTGGCGCACGATCTCGCCGAGGGCGGGGTCGTCACCCGGCTCGTGGACCGGCTCACCGCGGAGGCCGCCCGTTGAGCGGCGCGGCGGAGCCTCGTCGCGGCGGGCCGGCGGGTCGGCTCCGTCCCAGGTGCCCTCGCTCGTGCAGGGGGAGAAGCGGGGATCGCGTCGCCGCGTGTCTCGCTGTTCCAGTTGCTCTTCGCGCCGGTCACGCACGTGATCGGGACCGGCCTGCTCATGTGCCTCATCGGGCTGCGGTTCGGTCAGGCGGCGCGGGCCTCCCGCCCGTCGTGACCCGGCCCGCTCGCCCGTCCGCCGTTGCCCGGCCCGGTCGTCCGCCCGTCGTGGCCGCCGAGTAGACGCGGCCCCGCCAGCCGCGTGCCGGGCGCAACGTGGTCTGCGTCAGCCGCAGCGCCGCCAGCGGGTCCAGCAGCGGGGAGAGCAGCACACCGGGACCCGGCCGCGTGTAGCTGCCGCGCAACGCGCCGGCCAGCAGCAGCCGTACGGCCAGCAGGCCCAGGTCGAGCCGGGTGGTCCTGCCGCTCGCCAGCCGCAGCACGGGCAGCGCGGTGGCCAGCCAGACCACGGCCAGGTCGGCGGCCTGCCAGCCGGGCCCTGTGACGTCGCGCAGTGACAGCGACCGCCCCCACTCCCGCCACACCCCGGCGGCCGAATCGTGCATGTCGACCTCCAGCAGGCCCCCGGCGTCCAGGAATCCCACCGCCCAGCCCCGGGCCGCCAGCGTCCTGGCCAGCGCCACGTCGTCGGCCAGGTGCCCGCGGACCCGCGCGAACCCGTCGACGTTCAGCATCGCCGTACGGCGGAAGGCCATGCACCGGCCGTTGGCCACCGCACGGTGCGGAGCCGGGGGAGTGGGCGGACCGATCGGGCCGAAGCGGTAGACCAGTGTGGCCAGGAACGAGGCGTGCAGCGCCTGCTCGGCGGTCCCCTCGCACAGGTACCTGGGGCCCACGCTCACCAGATCGTAGCCCTCCAGCGTCGCCGCGAGCGCGCCGATCAGTCCCGGCACGGGCCGGGCGTCCGCGTCCAGGGTCACCACGACGTCGCCCCCCGCCGCCTCGACCCCCTGCTTCAGGGCCCACTGCTTGCCCACCCAGCCCTCGGGAAGCGGCGCTCCGATGAGGACCTTCGCACCGAGCCGGGCGGCCAGTTCCGCTGTGCCGTCGCGTGACTCGTCGTCGACGACGACGACCTCCGCGACGGCCGGATCGGCGAGCACCGCCGACAGGCAGGGGCCGAGGCGGGCCTCCTCGTCACGGGCGGGGATCACCACCGAGACGCGCGGCGGCGTCGTCCTCGCCGAAGCGGGTTCGTGGGCCGGCGCGTGGGCCGGCACGGGGTTCAGCGCGGGCAGGCGGTGCCGCCCCCGAGCCAGGCGCACCGCCACCGCCAGCGCGGCGGCGGCCTGCAGCGCGGTCAGCGCTCTCATCGCGACACCTCCACGGTCTGGGGCAGGTGGTTCACCGGACGGTTCCGGGTTCGCGGCCTCCGGTGGTGGTCACATGGGAGGAAGCGGTGGGGAAGTCCTGCTCGGCGAGCTTGCCGCCGAGGCGGGGGAGCCGCTCGTACAGGCGCACCCGGTGCCCCTCGCGGGCCGGCAGCAGGGCACAGACCATGCCCCCGACACCACCCCCGATCACCGTCACCTCCGGCATCCGCACCTCGTGAGCAGGCTCATGGAAATCGGGTCCCCCGATCACCGTTGTCTCCGGTATCCGTGTCCCCAGGCGAGCAGGACGAACAGACCCATGCACGTTCCTCCCGCGACGGCGACCAGCGGATCCGGCGGGTCGAAAACCACCGCGAAACCGACGGTCTCCATGACCGCCATCGTCGTGTAGATCGACACCAGCCCGGGGCTCCACGCCGCGGGTTCGGCCACGAGGCACTCGATCAGGACCATGACCAGCAGTGAGACGACGAGCCAACCGGCGAAGTTACCGAGCGGGACGCCACGGTAGTGGCCGGGGTCGTGCCAGACCCACAGGCCCAGCCGGGTCATCTGCGGGTCCAGGAACACGTCCCAGGCGGTGAGCGCCAGCGCCCCCAGCGCGACCCGCGCGGCCCGGCTGCCGGGTGCGGTCGCGGCGGCCACCGCATGGGCCGCCAGTCCCATGCCACCCCAGGCCAGCGCCATGATCACCGGTACCCCGCCGAGCACCGGCTGGAGAGCGCCGGTGTAGTGGTAGTCGCCGAACGGCACCCCCGTCCTGGTCCCGACCCACTCCGCGGCGTACCCGGTCGCGACCGCGGCGGTGAACGCCGCGACGGCTCCGGTGGGGGAGTAGGTCGCCGAGGCGAAGACCAGTGCGCTCGCCGCCAGCAGCGGGACGACCACACCGGTCAGCGCGATCGGCCGAGGCTGCAGTCCCGAGGCGACCTGCGCCACGACCATCGCGGCCAGCAGCACCGCGCCCAGCACGACCATCGCCTTCGAGGCGCGTGTGGCCACGGGTTCTGCCGGTGGTGGCCACACCCGCAACGCACCGGGCTCCTCCCGTCTGCTGTTCACCTGGTGGCTGTGCCCGATGGACGGTCATTTGATCGGCTGGGCGAGGTCAGGTTCGCTTTGAAATCCCGATCTCCCGGAAGACGGTGGCGGGGCCCGCGACTTCCAGAAGGGCCGGGGCTTGAACCTGCCGTGGCGAGAGGTCCTAACGTTGCGGGCGTGATCGGGAAAGACGACGCCGGGCGCAGATGGAGCATCGGCGAGGTGGCACGGGCGAGCGGGATGACCGTGCGCGCGCTGCACCACTACGACGAGATCGGCCTGCTGAGCGCGAGCGAACGCACCGCGTCGGGGCACCGCCGCTACACAAGGCGTGATGTGCGACGGCTGTATCGGGTGCGGGCCCTGCGGGCACTCGGGTTGTCACTGGAGGAGACAGCGAGCGTACTCATGAACTCCACGGACGATCTGGCGGTGATGAGTGACCTGCTGAAGGCCCAGTTGCGCGAGCTGGAAGCACACGCCGCACGGATCCGGCAGCTGACGCACCGGCTTGGCGGGCTGCTGGAGCAGATCGACAGCGCGTCGATGCCCGATGCTGAACAGTTCATGATGACCTTGGAGATGATCTCTGTGTTCGAGACCTCGTTCACGACGGAGCAGCGAGAGCAACTGGCCCGGCGCAGGGCCGAACTAGGCCAGGAGGCCGTCGAGGCGGCCAAGACCGAATGGGCCGGGCTCGTCGAGGAACTCCTGCGGCACGTACAGGACGACACCCCCGTGGACGACCCGAGGGTGCGGGTCCTGGTCGGCCGCTGGGACGCGCTGGCGAACCGGTTCCACAACGACGGCCGCGACGGGGAGCAGACCAGAGCCGCGGCGCGGCGGACATGGCAGGAGAACAGCGAGGAGATCGGCCGGAGCCTGCCGTGGCCCGCGGCACGGATGCGCGACCTGGTCCACTACCTGGAACGGGCCCGGCAGGCCGGATAGCCGACGGGCAGACGAGACGACCATCTGGTCAGCGGTGGGTTGTCCGCTTCGTTTCCTTGCCCGTCTTGTCGTAGGTGACCCATTCGCCGGTTTTCTTGCCGACGTTGTACGTCCCCTCGTCCAGCAGGTTGCCGTTGTCGTGCCAGCGGCGCCACGGGCCGTGCTGCTTACCGTCCACGAAGGCGCCCTGCTGCAGGAGGCCGCCGCCCTCGCGGTGCCAGACCCACTCGCCGACGAGCTGTCCGGCCTGGTAAACACCCTCCGCCTTCAACCGGCCGTTCCGAAAGTAGAAAGTCCACGGTCCACTCCGCTGCCCGTCCGAGTAGTCGCCCTTACCCGACAGGGGCCCGTCCTTGAAATATTCCTCCGCCATGACGACAGCATAGGAGCGGGCTAGCTGAATGTGCTGGTTCGTTCCCGGGTGTTCGGCCGGAAAGGTCTGTTGGTAAACCCGGAATCCGACACCCCGTATCTGCGCCGTGGGTGGTGCCGTGCCAGACGGGGAGGTGTGGTTGGCTGTCCCCCCGTGAACGTCGTTGAAGTGCTGGGACTGTTCGGAGCCGGGGTGCTGGCCGGGGTGGTCGGTACGGTGGTGAGCCTGGCCTCGATCATCTCCTACCCGGTGCTGCTGGCGTTCGGCCTGCCGCCGGTGACCGCGAACGTGACGAACACGGTCGCGCTGACCTTCAACGGGGTGGGCGCGGCGTTCGGGTCGCGGCCGGAACTGGCCGGACAGGGCGCGAGGGTCCTGCGACTCGGCACGATGACCCTGCTCGGCGGGGCGCTGGGGGCCGGGTTGCTGCTGGCGACCCCCTCCGACACGTTCGAGGCGATCGCGCCCTGGCTGATCGCGTTCGCCTCGCTGCTGCTGCTCCGTCCGCCGAACACGATGGGAGGGTACGGCGGCGAGGACGGATGGAAGGCGCGCGCCGCCATGTTCGCCGTCGCGATCTACATCGGCTACTTCGGGGCCGCCGGTGGGGTCCTCATGTTCGCGGTGCTCTCGGCCGTGCTCGACCAGTCACCGGTCAAGATCAACGCTATCAAGAACGTCGCCTCCGCCCTGGCCAACGGGGTGGCGGCGATCGGCTTCGCCCTCTTCGGGCCGGTGCAGTGGTCGGCGGCGGTACCCCTCGCACTGGGATTCCTGCTGGGCGGCCGGCTTGGCCCGTCGATCGCCCGACGCCTGCCCGGCCGCGCGCTCCGCCTCGGCACCGCCGCCTGCGGCCTGCTCGTCGCGCTCAAACTCGGCGTCGACGCCTACGCGTGGTGAAGTTTGTTTTACCAGCATTCGGGCCTCGCCCGCGAGGTGCCATGCTGGAAGCCGATCGCCGTCGAAAGGTACGGCGCCGCGCATGGTGAAAAGCGCCTCTAAGGCAAATGGGAGCGCTGGAGGTCGCTCATTGGCGCCGGGTCGTACGGGCTGGAAGGTCAAAAGCGCGGAGTGCGGTAATACTCCCAGCCTTCGTAGACATGCGGGCCGCCTCGGTGTGCTTCCTCCTCGGTGTCAGGGATGGCGTCCGTCAACGCGGAACAGCTCAGTCAGAACTCGCCGGCGTTCCCGTAACGGTAGAAGTAGGGGCCGATCTGCCCGCTGATGGCCCGGGTGAGTGCGGAGCTGTCCTCCAGCAAGCGCGCGGCATGGTCTAGGTCTCCGGCGAAGACCGGGTCGAAGCCTGCGTCTCCGATCAACCTTTCGGTCACCAGGCGGGCGCCGGGGTCGGCGGCGTACAGGTTGCTCGGCTTGACCCGCTGCCTGGCGATGTCGTCGTAGAGGATGGCGAAGTTGGTGGAGAACGACTTGGCGGTCGGTCCCCCGATGACGGACTTGATCTCGTGGGCTAGCGATGGGTACGAGCTCGTCCGTGGGACGTAGATGTTGGTGGCGTCGATCGTCACCTGCCCGTTCAGCCCCTTTACCCGGGCCAGGGCGTCAGCGATGGCTTGCCCGGGGACCGCTACCACGATGACGTCGCCCTCCCTCGCCTCGCCGCCCTCCCGGCCGAGTGTGGTGACGTGATGGCCGGCACTCTGCCACAGACGGCCCAGCCCGCCCCCTATCCGTCCCCGTCCGATCACCGTGACATTCATGGTCTCTCCTGGTTCGTTGTCTGGTGCGTTGATGCCGTATCCGGAACGAGCATGGTCGTGCCACCCGAGAGGCGGACGCTTGGTCACTCGGCGTTGTTGCCGAGCAGTTGAAACTTCCAGAGTTGGATGACATGTCAGCAAGGACGGCCGGCGCAGGGTGTGGTGCTCCCGCCGCTGACAGATCCGAGTCTGTCCAGACCCCGAGGGCGGAGGAAGGTCGCGCGATTCCTAGGAACACCATTTGCCGCTCGGTCGGATGAGGCGGATACCAGCAGCGAGTGTACGACGGTTTGCCACGGCGTTAGCTGGGGGTAACGCACCCAGGCTAAGCAGCATCGCAGGGCCGGTTCCTCCCCTAACCTCAAGGTCATGGACAGTGAGGCGCCCAATCCTCTGGGAGAGTTCCTGCGCGCTCGCCGTGCGCGGCTGCGGCCGGAGGAGGTGGGGATGGCGATCCAGAGTCGTCGTCAGGTTCCCGGGCTGCGCCGTGAGGAGGTCGCACGGTTGGCCGGTCTCAGCGTCGGCCACTACATCCGCCTGGAACAGGGACGAGAGCGTCACCCCACCCAGCAGACCGTGAAGAGTCTGGCTCACGCGCTGCGGCTGGACGAAGCGGCTGTGGTGGAGTTGTACCGGCTGGCCCGACCCATTGAAGGGCGGCGGCGGCCGGATCGCGTCGAACGGGTCGGCACGCGGGTGCTGCGGCTGCTCAACGACTGGACCAGCGCCCCCGCCTACGTCCTGGGCCGGTCCCAGGACATGCTTGTACGCAATCCGCTGGCGGAGGCATTGCACAGCCGCTTCACCTTTGGCAACAACATGCTGCACATGATCTTCCTCGATCCCGCTGGGCGGGAGTTCTTTCACGAATGGGACCTCACCGCACGAGCCGCTGTACACGAACTGCGCCAATCGGCCCGCGAGGCCCCCGTGGAGCAGCGCGTGCGGGAATTGATCGGTGAGCTGTCGATCGGCAGCGCCGACTTCCGGCGGCTGTGGGCCGAGCGCGAGCCACGCGGGGCGATAGTGCAGGGCAGCAGGTTCTTCCACCCCGGTGTGGGCGAACTGCATCTGAAATCCGAGATCTTCCCGATCACCAGCGCCCCGGGTCAGCGTCTGATCGCCCAACCGGCCGACCCGGGATCCAGTTCGGCGGAGGCTCTGGCCCTGCTGAGCACGCTGTCCGTCCAGCCCTGATCTCCCCCGGAGGTCGGCATCGCCGTTCGCCGGCTGCCCGCACGGGCTTACCGACGTCCACGTCAACGACTGCCCCGGCCCGTGGGCGATCCGGAAAGCGCGCCACCAAGGCGCGCATCTCGGCCAAGGTGGTGGCCGCGCCGGTCTGGACGAGAACGTTGCCAATGGCGGTAGCCTCCGCAGGCCCGGCGACGACCGGCAGGCCGCAGGCATCGGCGGTGAGCCGGCACAGCCCTGCACTCGGTTCCTGGTGGCGGCGGCCACCTTGTCCGGCCTGTTCAGCACATTCGACACTGTGCCCGGCGAGCCTCCACGTGCTGCGTGACCTCCTTGATGTTCACTACCGTTAGAGCTGGATTAAAACGTAACAACCAAGTTTCGACAAGTACACCGTTGACGTTTCGCTTGATCGGCCGTACGTTCCTCACCAATCGTAAAAACGATTTGATAAGTGAGGCGATGCGGATGGCGGTTTTGGCGTTGTCTGGCGTCAGCAAGTCTTTCGGCGCCGTCCAAGCCTTGCGCGAGGTGTCTTCGAAGCCGGCGGCGGGAGAGGTCCATGCCCTGGCCGGCGAGAACGGGGCGGGCAGGTCGACGCTGGTGAAGATCCTCTCGGGGGTGCACCGGCCGGACACCGGCCAGGTCCTGCCGAACGGATCCCCTGTCACCTTCGGCGGGCCCGCCGACGCGCAGTAAGCCGGCGTCGCGGTCATCCATTGATGTCCGGCCCCTGTTCGCTTCGCTGCGCATGGAGATGGGCGTGGACCCGGATCCGATGGCGGCCTACGACAGGTCCGAATACTTCGCGCAAACCTGCGCCGACCGAGTGGGCGGCGCGTCGCAAGCGGGATGGGGAGCATGAAGCTTGTTTTAACTGCGGCGTTGATCCTGACCAACGTGATCGTGCCGAATCACACCGACCTGCGCGTCACCGACCTGGAGACCGAGCACGCCCCGGCCCCCATCGCGATCGCCGCGACCAACCCGCGGCTGGGCTGGCTGCTGCGCGCCGAGCGGAAGGGCCAGAAGCAGACGGCCTACGAGGTCGAGATCTCTGAAGGCGGGCGCCGAGTCTGGAATTCGGGTGCCGTCAAGAGCGAGAGCCACTACGACATCCGCTACGCCGGGCCGCCGCTGCGTCCCGCCACCCGTTACACCTGGCGGGTCAAGGCCGCGGACATGAACGGAACCTGGTCGGCCTGGAGCGGGAAGTCCTGGTTCGAGACCGCCCCCGCCACCGTGCACGGGGCCTGGATCGGTGCGCCGGGGACTCCGGACGCCCCGCCCGATCTGACCGGCACCAAGTGGATCTGGTACCCGGAGGGCGACCCTCTCAGAAGCGCCCCCGCAGGCACCCGATACTTCAGGAAATCCATTGACCTAACGGAGGTGCCATCGACCGCCAGGCTGATCCTCACCGTCGACGATGGCTTCACCGCCTGGGTCAACGGCGTCGAGGTTGGCGCCAGAGACGCCGATCCTCGACTGGAGAGCTGGCGACGGCCGATCGTGGTCGACGTGGCGGACAAGCTGCGCCAGGGCCGGAACGCGATCGCGGTCAAGGCGATCAACGGCGGTCAGAGCCCCGCTGGGGTGCTGGGCAGGTTGGAGGGCGTCGTCGACACGGACGCCTCCTGGCGCACCACTGACACCGAACCGTCTGCCGGCTGGACGTCGGCGGCCTTCGACGACTCCTCCTGGGCGGCGGCCAGGGAACTCACCACCTGGGGCGGCGATCCGTGGGGCAGAGTCGTGCCCGAGCCCGCACGCGGCACCGGCACGCCGGATCTGACCGGCACCGACTGGATCTGGTATCCGGAAGGCGACCCCGCCGCGCACGCGCCCGCCGCCACCCGATACTTCCGCCGCACGTTCGATGTCGCCGCGATCCCCGAGGTGGCCCGCCTGGTGATGACTGCGGACGACGGCTTCACCGCCTGGATCAACGGCGTCGAAGTCGGCGCCACGAACCCCGACCCCACGCAGGACAGCTGGCGACGGCCGATCGTGGTCGACGTGGCGGACAAGCTGCGCCAGGGCCCGAACGTGATCGCGGTCAAGGCGATCAACGGCAGGCCCGGGCCCGCGGGCCTGCTGGGTAGGCTGGAGGGACTCGTCGACACGGACGCCTCGTGGCGCACCACTGACACCGAACCGTCTGCCGGCTGGACGTCGGCGACCTTCGACGACTCCTTGTGGAGGGTGGCCAAGCACCTGGCCACCTGGGGCGACGGCCCCTGGGGCAAGGTCGTCCCCGAACGGGAAACCCTGCCGGAGCCGCTGCTCCGCCGTGCCTTCCGGGTCGGCAAAGCCATCGCCCAGGCCAGGCTGCACGCGGCGGCCGGCGGCTATGTGGAGCTGAGCCTCAACGGCCGCCGCGTCGGCGACCAGGTGCTGCAGCCTGGCTTCACCCGCTACGACACGCGCCTGCAGTACGTCACCTACGACGTCACGAAACTGCTGCGTGAGGGCGGCAACGTGATCGGCGCCCGGCTCGGCCGCGGCTTCTACGGCATGACCCAGAGAAACGTCTGGGACTGGGACAGCACGGCCTGGAACGGCGAACCCCGGCTGAAGGCCGACCTCGTGGTCACCTACACCGATGGCAGTACCGAGTCGATCGCCACCGACGGCCAGTGGCGCTACGCGCAAGGCCCGGTCCGCTTCGACTCGCTCTACGGCGGAGAGACCTACGACGCTCGCGAGGAACAGCGCGGCTGGGACACCACGTCGTTCGATGCCTCGACATGGGCGGCGGCGAAGGTGGTACCGGCCCCCAAGGGAGAACTCGTGCCGCAGGAGCAGGAGCCGATCAGGGTCACGGACACGTTGCGGCCGGAGTCCGTCACCGAGCCCAAGCCGGGGACGTACGTTTTCAAACTGCCGCGCAACATCGCGGGATGGGCGCGGATCCGTACGCACGGCCCGAAGGGGACCACGATCAGGCTGAAGTACGGCGAGCGGCTCAACGCGGACGGCACCGTGCTGGCTGCCAGTGGGCATGTCACCGGCCGGTTCCAGATCGACGAGTATGTCCTCGCCGGCAAGGATCGGACCGAGACCTGGGAACCTCGTTATACCTACCACGGATTCCAGTACGTCGAGGTGACCGGCTGGCCGGGAGACGCGCCGACCGCCGGCGACCTGGACGGCCGCGAGGTGCACTCCGACCTGCGGTCGGTGGGCACGTTCCGCAGCTCCAACCCGTTGTTCAACCAGATCAACGCCATGACCAGGCAGACCGTGCTCAACAACTGGCACGGCATTCCCACCGATACTCCGATGTATGAGAAGAACGGGTGGACGGGTGATGCCCAGCTCATGGCGGCGATGGAGACATCGGAGTTCGACCTGCGCCGCCAGTTCACCAAGTGGATGACCGACCACCGCGACAGCCTGGGGCCTGACGGGCTTGTCCCGGCGATCGTCCCCGACAACGGCTGGGGGCTTGGCCCAGGCTGGCCATCGCCGCCGTGGCAGGCCTCCTTCACGGTGATCCCGTGGCTGATGTACCAGCGCTACGGTGACCGTGACCTGCTCGCCGAGAACTACCCGGAGATGCGGAGGTACCTGGACGGCTGGCTCAAGCGTTCCACCACAGGCCTGTACCCCAGCACGCTCAACGACTACCTGGCTCCCGGCTATGGCGGCAACAGCCCGGAGGACATGAGGCTGGCGGGGACCGCGTACACCTACTCCAATACGCTGATCGTCGCCGACGCGGCGGAGGTCCTCGGGGAGCGCGCCGACGCGGCACGTTACCGAGAAGCGGCGGCGAAGATGAAGGACGCCTTCAACCGGGAGTTCCTGCGCGGCGACGCGTACGTCACGAACAGCGACCCCGACTATCGGCAGACGTCGGCTCTTATCGGCCTGGCGCTCGGGCTGGCGCCGGCCGGCCAGGAGAAGGCGATCACTGACCGGCTCGTCAGGGACATCGAAGCGCGCGGCGACCACCTCAATACCGGCGCCCTCGGCACGAAGTACCTGCTGACCGAGCTGACCAAGCGAGGTCACGGCGAGCTGGCCTACAGAGTGGCCAACCAGCGGACGTATCCGAGCTGGGGTTACTGGGCCGACAACGGCGCGACCACCCTCTGGGAGCGGTGGGACCTCGACGCCCGCTCGCGCGACCACGTGTTTCTCGGCGGCGCCATCGGGGAGTGGTTCTTCCAGGACCTGGCCGGGCTCCACGTGACACGCGACCGGATCAGGGTCGCGCCGCGGTTCTTGGGCGATCTGAAATACGTCGAGGCCTCGACTCAGACGGTGGACGGTCGAGTGTCCGTGAGATGGAAGCGCGACAGCGGCAGGTTCACGCTCCACGTCACGGTGCCGGTCGGGGCGCTCGCGACCGTCGAGCTGCCCTCCGGCATCCGGCACGAGATCGGCTCCGGAAGCCACACCTTCAATGGAGAGACCTCATGACCGAGCATGTGACCGGCTCGCCCGGCCATGCGTCCGGTGAAGCAGAGTTGCCCGAACGGGCTGAAACGGACAGGCGGTGTGGCTCTACAGCCAGGGCGTCATCGGCCCGTACAGAAAACGGAGGTAGAACGTGCACAGGCCGGCCGCTAGCCATATCGGCGGGCGATGGGCGCTCCTCCTGTTGAGCGCGAGCCTGCTCGCCGCCGCGAGCCCGGCTCAGGCCTCTCCCGGGGCGGATGCCGCGGCTCCGCCCGCGGTGGCCGGGTTGAACTACTCGCCGACGTCACGGACGGTGAGTCCCACAGCCATGCACAAGACATCGGGTGCAGTGTCGAACCCGGGAAACGTGCTGTCCGGTCAGCCGACTCGGATCTCCGGCGCCAACTCCTTCTTCGCCGAACGCCACGTCCAAGGCAAGATCACGATTACCTTTTAAGCGGCAACTGCTCGCACCGCGGCGTCCACGTCGTCGATGGCGGTCAAATCGCCCTTTGACGGAGAGGAATCCATGTACAGGCCTGCAGCACGACACCACAACCGGGTAAGAGACGGGCACCTCGGCGCGGCCGCGACATGCGGCTGCCAGGTCGTGGCCAGATGAGCGCCGGCACGCCCTTGGGTGACTTCCTGCGCGCCCGTCGCGAGGCGCTCAAACCTGAGGATGTGGGGCTGCCCGAGTACGGGCGCCGACGGGTCAAGGGGTTACGGCGTGAAGAGGTGGCGATGCTGGCCGGGATGAGCAGCGACTACTACGTGCGGCTGGAGCAGGGACGCGAGTCCAGCCCGTCTCCGCAGGTGGTCGAGGCGGTGGCCCGCGCACTGCTGCTCGACCCGGCGGCCACCGAGCATCTGTGGCGGCTGGTCCAGCCACCGGCGGCCCGTGCCTGGAGCCGGGCCCAAGGCACATCCATCAGTCCGCAGTTGCTACAGCTCATGGACAGCTGGTCCACCTCTCCGGCGTTCGCGCTGGGCCCGGCTCTGGACATCTTGGCGTGCAACACCCTGGCCGCCGCGTTGCACGAAGGCTTCGCCCCTGCTGACAACCTGGCTCGCATGGTATTCCTCGACCCCGCGGGGCGTGACTTCTACCAGGAGTGGGAGCGGGCGGCGCACTCCTGCGTGGCTGAGCTGCGCGCCGCCTACAGCCACGATCCAGAGTCCGTGCGGCTCAGCGAGGTGGTGGAGGAACTGTCGGCCGGAAGCCCGGAGTTCGCCAGGTTGTGGGGCCGCCACGACGTGAAGCCCAAGACGCAGGAGGGCAAGCACCTGCGCCACCCACACGTTGGCGACCTGCACATCCTGTTCTCCGCGTTCACCGTCAACGGTGCCCCTCATCAGCAGCTCGTCGTCTACCAGGCCGAGCCCGCCTCCATGACCGCCGCCGCGTTCGGGCGGCTACGGACGCGGGCCGACCAAGCGATGGTCCGCAGGCTGGAGGCCGCCGACGACGCACTCGCGGCCGGGGACAAGCGGCCAGGCTAGGCGGCGAGCAATTGGCAGGACACTGTGAGGCCGGGGCCACGCTCCGGCCTCTTCGACGTCCATGGGCCCGGTCCGCCCTGGTTCCTAGGTAAGCCACTCCCAGGAAACCCGTGACCTTCTTCCACCTCGCTGACCTCGGCAAACTCATCCGTGTCAGCCAAAGGGAACGGAACGAAGGACACCGTCATGACCACCTGGTTCATCACCGGAGCATCCCGCGGCCTGGGCGCCGAGATCGCCCGCACCGCCGTCGACAAGGGCGACAACGTCGTGATCGCGGTGCGCAACCCGGACCGCGTGCCGGAGGACCTCGACAAGGCGGGCAACGTGCTCACCGTCGCCCTTGACGTCACCGACGGCGCGGCCATCCCCGCCGCCGTCCAGGCCGCCGCCGACCGGTTCGGCGCCATCGACGTGCTGGTCAACAACGCCGGCCGCGGCCTGCTCGGCGCCCTGGAGGAGATCACCGACGTCGAGGCCCGCTCTCTGTTCGACCTGAACCTCTTCGGCCTCATCGACATGACCCGCGCCGTGCTGCCCGTCATGCGTCGTCAAGGATCCGGCAAACTCGTGCACATCGGCTCTCGATCCGGTTTCGAGGGCGAGCCCGGGGTGAGCATGTACAACGCCTCGAAGTTCGCCGTGGCCGGGATCAGCGAGGCACTGTCGAAGGAACTGGCGCCGTTCGGCATCCAGTCCATGGTGGTCGAGCCGGGCGTGCTGCGCACCGACTTCCTGGACGCCAGTTCGCTGTCAACGGCCGCGAACAGGATCGCCGCCTACGACGGCACCCCTGCCCATGTGACGCTCGAGTGGGCCGCGACGGCCAGCCACACGCAGCTTGGCGACCCGGTCAAGGGCGCGGCCCTGATCTACGAGGTGACCACGCAGGACACGCTGCCCACCCACCTGTACCTCGGGCCCGACACCATCGACCGGCTTCAGGTCAAGCTCGATCAGATCCACGACGACCTGAACGCCTGGCGGGCCAAGTCCGCCGCCACCGCTCACGACGACGTCGCCGCCTGACCCCCGGCCGATCGCACGGCCCCGTCTCGGCGCCGATCTGCCCGCAACGCACCGTGCCGCCTCACCGGCCCTCGATGGCCGGGCCCTGCTCCACAGCACCACTGGAAGCTTCACAACATCCCCGAAAGAGGTACATGTCATGTCCGCTCTGCTCACTGGCACGCCGCTGGCCGGCCGTGTGGCCGTCGTGTCCGGCGCCTCCAGCGGCATCGGCGCCGCCACCGCGACCCGCCTGGCCGAGCTCGGGGCGAAGGTCGCCGTGCTCGCCCGGCGCAAGGACAAACTCGATGCGCTCGTCGAGAGCATCCATGCCGCCGGAGGCACCGCCATGGCGGTGCCCGTCGACGTCACCGACCGCGACGCCGTCCACGCTGCGGCCCACCAGATCGCCGAGCGGTTCGGCCAGGCGGACCTGGTCTTCAACAATGCCGGCGTTCAGCTCGTCTCCCCGATCACCGACCTGCGTCAGGACGACTGGCAGCGCCAGATCGACCTCAACATCACCGGCGTCATGAACGTCATCGGCGCCTTCGTGCCGCACCTGACCGCTGCCGCCGAAGCGGGCAAGCCGGCCGACCTCATCACCACATCCTCGATCGCCGCGACCCGGATCCTGGAGAAGTTCTCTGTCTACTCCGGCACCAAGGCCTACATCAGCCACCTCACCCGGCTGCTGCGCGTCGAGCTCGGCCGTAAGAACATCCGCGTGGCCACCATCGAACCCGGCATGGTCGACACCGAGCTGCCCGATCACGTCACCGACCCGGACGCGAGCAAGCTCATGGCCGATCTCATCGACCAGATCGACGTTCTGCAGTCCGACGACATCGCCGAGACCGTGGCGTTCATGGCCGCCGTGCCCCGCCATGTCAACCTCACCGAGATCACCATCCTGCCCACCGCCCAGGCCATCTAGCCGACCGGCACACCATGGCGGGGTGAACGGCCGACGGCGGCCGGCCGTTCACCTCGCCGACACCACGACACCCGCCATCACACCGTGCGACGAAAGGCTCCGACCATGACCACCGTCGACGCCGGTCACCCCGACTTCGTGGAGTATCCACTGGAGCACGTGCACCGGCTGATCGAACCCGGACCGGTCATCATGGTGTCCACCTTCGACGGCCGGCGCGCCAACCTGATGACCAACGGTTTCAACATGCCGGTTGCCCACGGCGCCCTCATCGGGCTCATTCTGGGCCCCTGGGACCACAGCTACGACGCGCTGCGCACCACCGGCGAGTGCGTCATCGCGATCCCTTCCATCGACCTGGCCGAACGCGTGGTCGACGTCGGCAACGTCTCCGGCCGCGACGTCGACAAATGGCAGCGGTTCGGCTTCACCCCGGCACCCGGCGCCGTGGTACGGGCACCGCTCGTCACCGAGTGCTTCGCCAACATCGAATGCACCGTCGCCGACGATCGGCTCGTCGACGACCACAACCTGTGGATCCTCAAGGGCGAGCGAGCCTGGATCGATCCTGGCAGGCGCGGAACGGGCGAGTTCCACCACTGCGGCAACGGCACCTTCGCCGGCAACGCCACCACCTTGGACCTGCGGCATCGCATGACCAAGTGGCGGTACCGACTCACGACTGACACCGACCGGATGCGCCGGCCGTACCGGCCTCGTCACCCTCTTCTCGGCTCACGCCCCCTCGGCACGAGCCGTCACCCTCCACGCTCTCGAAGGAAGCCCACCATGACCACAATCTTGGACGAACTGCGCCGCCGTGCCGCCGATCCCGGGCGTCGCATCCTGCTCACCGGAGCCGCCGTCGTCACCATGGACCCCGGCCTCGGCGTCATGCCTCGTGCCGACCTGCTCATCGAAGGCGACCGGATCGCCGCCGTCGGCCCGGATCTCCAGGCCGAGGACGCCTTGATCATCGACGTCACCGGCGCCGTCCTGGCCCCCGGCTTCGTCGACACCCACCGGCACGCCTGGGAGGCCCAACTGCGCCGGATCATGCCCGACGTCAACGACCTCGGCGAGTACGTCACCTCCACCCTGGCCGGGATCGCTCCGGCGTACCAGCCGCAGGACATGTACATCGGAACGAAGCTGGCCGCGCTGACCGCCATCGACAGCGGCATAACCACCATGCTGGACTTCTCCCACAACTCCCGCACCGCCGCCCACTCCGACGCCGCCATCCGGGCGCTGATCGACAGCGGCATCCGGGGCGTGCACGCCTCGATGCGCCCGCACTTCGGCGACTGGGACGGCCAATGGCCTGCCGACCTGACCCGGCTCCAGGACACTTACTTCACCTCCAGTAGTGGGCTCCTCACCCTGCGCCTGGCCACACTCGCCACCGGCGAGATCGCCGGCCCCGACCTCGCCTACGGCGAACGCCTCGCCCGCACCGCCCGTGACCTCGGTATCGGCGTCAGCATCGACGCCGTCTTCGGCCTGCCCTCCTCCGAGGCCATCCTCGACTGGGTCAAGCAAGGACTGCTCGGACCGGACGTCGCCCTTATCCACTGCACGGGCCTGACCTCGCAGGCATGGCAGGCGATGGCCGACACTGGCGCCGCGGTCTCCCTCGCTCCGACCTCGGATGCCCAGATCGGCTTGGAGAGTGCCGTCCCGGCCGTCGACGAGGCGCTCGCCGTCGGCATCCGGCCGAGCCTGAGCATCGACGTCGAAGTCGCGCTGGCCGGCGACATGTTCACGCAGATGCGCGCCCTGCACGCCATCCAGCGCATGCGGGCCGTCAACGCCGCCTACGGCACCGGCGAGTCGCCCACCCGGATCGGCGTGCACGACGTGCTCGACTTCGCCACTCTGCAGGGCGCCAGGAGCATCGGCCTCGGTGACGTCACCGGCTCTCTCACCCCAGGCAAGCAGGCGGACGTGCTCGTCGTCCGCGCCGAGGACCTCAACAACATGCCCCTCAACGACCCGATCGGCACCCTTGTGCTCGGCTCCGACCCGCGCAACATCGACGCAGTCCTCATCGCCGGCCAGGTCCGCAAGTGGGCCGGCACCGTCCTCGACATCGACCTGGCCGGACTGCGCGAGGACGTGCGCGCCTCGCGCGACCGCGTCCTGGCCGCCGCCGGGTACCGGCACACCCGATCATGACCGGCGCAGGCCCGCCACCAGAGACCGGCCTGACCTACGGCGCCTACCCGAACGACGGCGAGCCGGCCCGGCCGAGCCGTCAGGCCCGCGACCACACCGCCCAGGACGCCCTGCACGAGGCCACCCACCTGCCGCAGCCCTGGCACTGACCTCCTTCTCACCCGGAAAGAGCTCGACATGCACACCAGCGAACTCCTCGACACGATCACCAAGAACGGCACCCGTCCGCTGCTGCTGGCCGGAGGCACCGTCATCAGCATGAACGCGATGCTGGGCGACTGGGAGAAGGCCGACGTCCTCATCGGCGGCGACACCATCGTCGGCGTCGGCCCTGGTCTCCTGACCGCCGCAGACGACGACGGCATGATCGTCATCGACTGCACGGGCCGCCTCGTCCTGCCCGCCCGCGCCGATTTCACCGCCACCGGCGCGACCGGGACCCTCACACCCGGCGAGCGCGCCGACATCGCGGTGATCCGCATCGCCGATCCCAAAGGCACCCCGGACGGCCCGGTCATCGCCCGCGCCCGCCACCTGGACATCCTGCTCGACGGCGGCCAGGTCACCCACTACGACGGCCGTCCCACCGGCCCCGCCCGAACCACGGAAGAGGCGGAGCCATCCGCGGTCGCCGCCGACCACCCGTACGTCGGCCTCTGGGTGGACCAGGCCGGCTTCCTCCGGCAGAACCTACTGCCCGACGGCCGCTACGACGAGGCCCGCGGCGATCGCACCAGTGCCTACACCGGCCGCTACTGGATCAACGGTACCCGCATCGACTACCTCGACGACCTCGGCTTCTGGGCCTACGGCGAGTTCCAGGACGGCGACCTGCGGCACGCCGGCTACCGCCTCACCCGCCGCTGACCCCTCAAGCCACGTACGGGCCGGTCGACGGCCGCCTCGGCCGGCCCCCTCCCCCCCGCTCCAAAGGATTCCAGCCCATGTTCAAAAGCCCCCTTCACCTCCTCGCGCTGTTCGCCACGCTGCTCGCGTGCGCCGCTCCCAGCGGAGGCCGGCCGACGCCCGCCACCCACCCGTACATCGGCATGTGGGTCACCGCCGACGGCCGCATTCGCCAGGAACTCCTGCCCGGCGGCCGCTACGAAGAGGAACGCGACGGCCGCAAGCGCGCCTACACCGGCCGTTACACCGTGACCGGTACCCACATCGACTACTTCGACGACCTGGGCTTCACCGCCACCGGTGATGTTCGTGACGGCGTTCTCTACCACGAGCACCTGGTGCTCTACCGCGAGAGGTCAGCTTCTCAGCCCTGAAGGATTGAGCTCGCAGCTCCTCGCCGTCGGTGGCTTCGACGGTTTGGTCCGCGTCAGGCAGCGTGACTCACTGCCCAGCTGGTGACACCGCGTGAGGCGATGTTACGAGCCGCGTTGACGTCGGCGTGCTCAGCGAAGCCGCACGACGTGCAGGAGAAGGTCGCCTGGTCGGGCCGGTTCTTCTTGTCCACGTGCCCGCAGGCCGAGCAGGCCTGCGAGGTGTAGGCCGGGTCCACGTACACCAGAGCGACACCGGCACGGGCCGCCTTGTAGGCGATGAACCGGCCGAGCTGGTGAAAACTCCATGAATGCAACGTGACCCGCTGGGGCTTGCGGAGCCGTACCCGGTCGCGGATGCCCTGGAGATCTTCCAGCGCGATGCCTTGCCCGGTGCGTGTCGCCTCGGTCACGATGCGTTTGGCGATGGTGTGGTTGGTGTCGGCGGCAAAACGCGCTTCTTTACGGCGGCGTTTCCTCAGCAGCCGCTTGGCGGACGTGGTCTGCTTGGCCTGCAGGCGGCGGCGCAACTCGCGGTGGCGGCGGCGGACCGCGTTCAGGCCCTTGCCGCTGTGGCGAACCCCGCCACTGGTGGTCGCGAGGTTCGCGATCCCCAAATCCACCCCCAGGAACCCGTCCGGGGTGGCGACCGGCCGGTCGGGAATGTCGCAGGTGGCGATGAGGAACCACCTGCCATCGCGGTACAGCAGGTCCGATTCGCCCTTGCGATAGGCGGCCAGCGTCTTGAGCTGATCGGCCGAGGCGCTGAACGCCACACTCTTCATCCGCCCGCACGTGGTCCAGATCGACACCGTCCGCGCGCCCATCTGCCAGGACAGACAGCGGTCGTCGAACGGCTGGGCCGCGCCGGGGCGAAAGACGATCGGCTTGGCCAAGGCCCGCTCGCGCCGCGCGGAGCCGGGCCTGCCCAGATTGCCGTTGCGGAGATTGGCGTGCAGCGTGGCGTAGGCGTCGGTGACCTTCTTGATGACATGCTGCGCGGCCTGAGCCGCCAGCCCGTAGTCGTCCTTGATCTGCCCGTAGGCGTGCTTGCGCAGGTCGTAGTTGCGGAATACCCGCTGGTGGTGGGCGAGCGCCGAGACCCAGGTGGCCGCCTCGTTGGCCGCGCGCAGGGTCGCCTCCAGCGCCGCCGCCTGCTCAGGCGTCGGCAGAAGCTTGACCTGCACCACCAGCTTCACATCGAACACTCTAGCGTTAGGTCCATGTCACCGAGATGGGAACCGAACCCCGAGGTAAGAAGAGGCCGAAGCGTGGTCTGTACGCTTCATGCGCATTTGGTCTTCGTCCCGAGGTATCGGCGGGGTGTGTTCACCAATGAGATCCTGCGTCGCTGCGAGGACATCATGATCGAGGTGTGCGACAGTTTCGGGGCGGAGCTGGTCGAGTTCAACGGCGAGGAGGATCATGTGCACCTGCTCGTGCACTACCCACCCAAGGTCGCTCTCTCGACGCTGGTGAACAGCCTCAAGGGCGTGTCCGCCCGGCTACTTCGCAAGGAGTATCCGGCACATATCCGTCAGTATCTGTGGGGCGGGCATTTGTGGTCGCCGTCGTACTTCGCCGCCTCCTGTGGCGGCGCACCCCTATCGATCATCAAGGAGTACATCGAAGACCAGAGGCGCCCGGGCTGAGCCGCTCGACGGCCTACCGGTCACCGCACCGCTCGGGCCTTGGCGGCCCTCCCGCGCTGTCGTTTCCTTTCGGGCGTGAACGCCCGGGGTTCCACGCCAGATCACGCTGAACACCAGCAGCACCAACCGCCTGGCGAGCCCTGCAACCCCGCACACCGCGCCCGCAGAAAGGACAAGCCATGCCACGCAACGTGCTGACCTCCACGGCCTGCGCGGCCCTGGCGCTCATAGTGACCGCCGGGTGCGCCACAGCTCCACGACCATCCACCACCGCCCTCGCACCCCCAGCCGACCGGGGCCGCCCCTTCGATCCGACCAACATCGCGGATCTGAACAACTAGCCGAGGTCGAAGGCGACGTCGGCGAGGTGAACCGTTTGCACCTCCGGGTCGTCGAGGAGCCTGCGCAGGTCGGCGAGTTTCCAGTGGTCGACGACGAGCCCGTACACGACGCCCTCCTCGGCCGCTCCCGAGAGCCAACCGTGGCTCAACCCGAACTCGTTGAGGTCGTCCCCTTCGTCAAGCAGTCCGACCCACCTGCGGAACTCCGCCAGCGCCGCCTCGGGCTCGGTCTCGCACTGATAGTTGAGTTCCTCCCAGCTGTGCTCCTTGGTCATGCCGCGGTTCCAGACGACCGCGTTCAACGGGGGGTCGCCGCTGGAATCGTCGTAGTAGGACGGGGAATAGATATAGGAGACGCCTCCCCCTCCGCAGAGTTTGTGCCTCCGGTTGAAGGCGACGAGCCGATCGGTGGTCATCGGGCGCGCGAACTCCATGACCGCGACGGCGTCGAGCGTCTGGGGGAGCCCGTCGATGGTCTTCCGGGCCTCCTCCGTCGGCTCCCTGTCGACGTCGGGATCCGCCTCCACGGAAGCGATCGCGTCGGCCAGACTGCCGGACGGCCCGTCGAGGGAGGGGGCCCGGACGGCGCCGAACAGGTTCTCCACGATCTCGTACTTCGTCTCTCCCTCGCCGGGGCCGGCCCGGCGCGGCTCCCCCCACAGCGTGTAGGTCGTCTCCAGCAGTCCCCCGGCATCGCTGTAACCGTAGAACAGGTGCTTGTCCGGGTTTGCGACGCGGGCGGCCGTGCCGTACACCCGAGCCGTCCGCTCGTCGTCGAAGTCGGTGAACAGCCACAGAACCCGGTCGACCGCGCTGAAGGCCAGGAACAGCGCCGTGGTGACGGCCAGGACCTTGACCAGGGATCTGGCCACGTACGCCCAGTCGGGTTCCCTCCCGTTCACCACCGCACACTCCTGCGACCTAGATCAAATCGGGTACGACGCACCATAGCCGCCCGGAACCTGCGTGGACAGGAAAGCTCGGTAATCGAGGACACCGTGGGCGGCCACGATGCCGCTGGAGGCGTTCGACCGGCCCACGATGTCCGCGGGCCCAGGGCGGCGGTGAAGCCTTAGGGCTTGCAGGTGATCGACCCGTGGCTCTCGGGAATGTCGCTCGTTCGTATTCCTCGCCCAAAGCCGGCCCGGCGGTGTTCGGTGGGGCCGTCACCAGGCTCGACGGAAGACGACTCCGGTGATTCTCGGGGACACCGGGGGCCTCTCGCCGTGACGTTGGCCGCGGTACGGCCGGGCTTTCCCGTCCTGCCGATGCCGGCGCTGACCGCGTCCCGCCGGAGCTGATCAGGGCGGGGAACCTCGATGTGTCAGGCCACCTTGACGTCAAGAAGGCTTGACGTCAAGGTAGCCTGACGAAATACTCGAACCATGTCCACTCCTGACGAGCTTGAACGCCGGTTCACGCTGCTGACCGCAGCCGCGCGCTACGACGCGCTACGCACCCGTGACGCCCTGGCCGCACCGGCCGATGAGGACGACCCCGCGCTCACACCGCCTGACCCCGACGCGGAGCCCCTGACCCGGGGCGAGGCGCTGGAGCTTCTCGCGCTGGGCGAGGTGATCGCGCGGAAGGCGGGCTACGGACGTCAGCTCTCCGTGCGCTCCGCCCGCCAGGCAGGCGCCTCGTGGTCGCAGATCGGTGCCGCCCTGGGAACCAGCAAGCAGGCGGCGTGGGAGGCCCACAACCGATGGATCGACGAACAGGCCGGGGAACGCGACGGTCACTGGGGCTGGGACGAGAACGACGTGGCGGCCGCGCGCATACTCGCCGGCGACCCCGAAGGCGAGAACGCGGAATGAGCGTGCTCGTTCAGAAGTGGCCGATACCGGCCGAGGTGGAGGTGAGGGCCCAGCGATGGAGGAGCGAGGTCGTCTCGGCCTCGCGCATCTGAGTTCTCAGGCCGTAGTGGTTCGCGTCCTGGCCCAGTACGCGGGCGGCCTCGCGGGCGTGTTCGATGTGGTCGAACGCGGTCTGCCGGTCAGCCGCACGGGCAGCGAAGATCGCGGATCGGAGATGGGCCGCGCCGTACACGCTCAGTTCGGCGGCGGTCAGCCGGCCGAGGTCCTCGCCGACCTCGCGCCGTATCCGATCCAGGAGGATCAGCCCCTTGTCGTAGGTGGCCGTCGCCAGGAACAGCGTCGAGCGCTGCCACTGCGTGCGGGCGACCCGCAGCGGGTCCTGTGACGCCTGGGCAGCCCATGCCACGCGATCCATGGCGAGGCCCCGCAGGTCGAAGTAGCCCAGCGTGTAGGCGATCGCCGTCACTCCGGTGTACGCCTCGGAGAGCAGCCCGAAAAGTTCGTCACGTCGGGCTCCCTCGCTGGCGTGAACGGCTCGCGTCAGCTCTTCCAGCAGGCCCGGAAGCATCTCCCCGAGCTGGATGTACCGGGCCTGCCTGCCCAGTGCGGACGCGCGCCGCACGTCCGCGCGGAGCTGCTCTGTCGGCGGCGGTGGGACGTCCTCGTCGGGCAGGTCCCAGGACAGGAGTGCTCGTCGGAGCTGCGGGACGCGCTCGTGGATCCGGTCCTCTCGCGTGCCGGGGTCACGGTACGGCTGGCCGGTCAGCTCACCGAGCTCGATCCGCAGGGTCCGCGCCACAGCGGTGATAAGGGCCTGCGTGGCCGGTTTGTGCCCCCGTTCGACCTGGGTGATCAGGCTCTTGGAACAGGGCACTCGGTCAGCGAGTTGCTGTTGCGTCAGACCGCGCAGCTTACGAGCCTGGGCGATCCGCCGTCCGACAGCTTCTTCGGCGGCTGGGCCATTCGTACTGCCGTCGCGCATGAGCAGGCCCCACACGTATCTGTAACGGTCCTTACAACCTCAGGCTACGTGCGGAGCCTTTGGTGTGTCAGGGGAACGTCGTGCGGATCGGTTGAGCGGCGATGGCGGGTGCGCCACTCGGCCTTCGCGTGACCATGGGGAAGACCCTTGACAGTGGGATTTCCGGAGGTCACGCTGTTGCGTATAGCGCTGCTTGTTCTGCTTTACGAAACCGGGGTTTGTTGCGATGATCCCTGTCTGCCCCCTCGCGGCCC
Organism: Streptosporangium sp. NPDC001681; assembly: GCF_040298085.1. Taxonomy (NCBI): domain Bacteria; kingdom Bacillati; phylum Actinomycetota; class Actinomycetes; order Streptosporangiales; family Streptosporangiaceae; genus Streptosporangium; species Streptosporangium sp. NPDC001681. The sequence continues at coordinate 48,726 of NZ_JBEOZN010000018.1, forward strand.
TTCCTCCGGGTGAGGCCCATCGGCTCGACGTCGACCCGCCCATCGCTGTCTTCCACACCGAGGACGGCGAGATCTACGCCGTGGACGACACCTGCACCCACCAGGACGCCTCGCTCTCCGACGGGTGGCTGGAGGGGTGTGAGATCGAGTGCCCCCTGCACGCCTCCAGCTTCGACCTGCGGACGGGACGTCCGAGCAGCCCCCCTGCCAAGCTGCCGCTGCGCACCCACCGGGTGGTGGTCTCCGGCGACACCGTCTACGTGGTGCCCTCCGAGGAGCCGCCGAACCTGCCGCCCGGTGTGCGCGCGGGTACCGCATGACGCCGGCGCGCGCCCTCCCCGGCAACGGCCGCCCCAACCCGTCGACATGGCAGACCAGGGAGCGATCGTGACCGCGAGAAGCCTGCCGCCCAGCGTGATCGCCACCCTGCCCGGCGGCTACTACACCGACGAGAACGTCTTCGCCCTGGAGCAGGCCCGCGTCTTCGAGTCGATGTGGTTCTGCGTCGTCCGTGCCTCCGATCTGGGAAAGCCGGGGGCCTTCAGAACCGTCCAGGTGGGCCGGGAGAGCGTCCTGGTCACCCGGGCCAGGGACGGCTCGATCCGGGCCTTCCTCAACGTGTGCCGTCACCGCGGCGCCCGGATCCGCACCGAGGAGTCCGGCGAGGTCAAGCGGGCCTTCCAGTGTCCGTACCATGCCTGGACCTACGACCTTGAGGGCAGGCTGATCGCCGCGCCGAACCTGACGAAGATGCCCGACCTCGACCGGGTCGAGTACGGGCTGGTCAACGTGGCCGTGCGCGAGTGGATCGGGTACGTGTGGGTCTGCCTGGCCGACGAGCCGCCGTCGTTCGAGGCGGACGTGATCGGCGAGGCGACGGCCCGGCTGGGCGACGAGCGGGCCATCGAGAGCTACGACATCGCCAACCTGGCGGTGGGCCGCAGGATCGTCTACGACGTGCGGGCGAACTGGAAGCTCATCGTGGAGAACTTCATGGAGTGCTACCACTGCGCCACCATCCATCCCGAGCTCACCGAGGTGCTGCCGGAGTTCGCCGACGGGTACGCGGCGCAGTCCTTCGTCGGGCACGGGGCGGAGTTCGGCGAGGAGATCCAGGGGTTCACCGTCGACGGCTCGGCGGGGGTGGACCGCATCCCCGGAGTCGGCGAGGAGCAGGACCGCCGCTACTACGCGATCACCATCAAGCCGCAGGTCTTCGTCAACCTGGTGCCCGACCACGTGATCCTGCACCGGATGTTCCCGCTGGCGGCCGACCGGACGATCGTGGAGTGCGACTGGCTCTTCCGCAAGGACGTCGTGGACGCGGGCACCGATCTCGGCCCGTCCGTGGAGCTCTTCCACCGGGTCAACGAGCAGGACTTCGCGGCCTGTGAGAGGTGCCAGCCCGCGATGAACTCCCGCGCGTACGCCCGGGGCGGGGTCCTGGTGCCCAGCGAGCACCACATCGGAGCCTTCCACGACTGGGTGATCGGCAAGCTGGGGACCGGGTCCGGCTGACGGCGGGAAGGCGCCTATAGTGTGCCCGACCCGCAATTCACGGGGTCAGGGTGAGGGAAGGAGACGCGAGGATGGCCAGGAAGGCTCCGCGCGACGACGTCAACGAGGACGGCATTGAGATCGGGCCTCCCAAGGAGTGGGCAGCGGGCATACCGGGGGTGACCCGATCGCTACTGACCGCCAACGCCCAGATGGGCGTCGGCCGCACCCTTCTCACCCTGGCCGGGGTCAACCAGAAGGAAGGCTTCGACTGCCCGGGCTGCGCCTGGCCCGAGGGCGAGCACCGCAGCCCGTTCGAGTTCTGCGAGAACGGCGCGAAGGCGGTGGCCGAGGAGGCCACGGTCCGCAGGGTCACCCGTGACTTCTTCGCCCGGCACACCGTCGACGACCTGGCCGGGCACACCGAATACTGGCTGGGCCAGCAGGGGCGGCTCACCGAGCCGATGCACAAGCCCGAGGGCTCCGACCACTACGTGCCGGTGAGCTGGGATGACGCGTTCTCCCTGATCGCGCGGGAACTGCGCGCGCTGGACAGCCCGGACGAGGCGCTCTTCTACACCTCGGGGCGCACCTCGAACGAGGCCGCGTTCGCCTACCAGCTTCTGGTGCGCAGGTTCGGCACCAACAACCTGCCCGACTGCTCCAACATGTGCCACGAGTCCAGCGGCTCGGCGCTCAACGAGACCCTCGGCATCGGCAAGGGCACGGTCTCGCTGGAGGACCTGTACCGGGCCGACCTGATCTTCGTGGTCGGTCAGAACCCCGGCACCAACCACCCGCGCATGCTCTCGGCCTTGGAACGGGCCAAGCGTGAAGGCGCCCGGATCGTCGCGGTCAACCCGCTGCCCGAGGCCGGACTGCTCCGCTTCAAGAACCCGCAGCGGCCGTCGGGGTTGGTGGGCAAGGGTACGACGCTGTCCGATCGGTTCCTGCAGATCCGGCTCAACGGTGACCTCGCGCTCTTCAAGGCGATGTCGCTGCTGCTGCTCGAAGCCGAGGAGGCCGCCCCCGGCACCGTGATCGACCGTGACTTCGTCGAGGCGCACACCCACGGTTTCGACGACTGGGCCGAGGACCTGCGTTCCCTGGACTGGGCGGAGGTCGAGGAGGCGACCGGGCTGGACCGCCCGGCCATCGAGGAGGCCGTACGGGAGGTGCTGGGCGCGAAGTCGGTGATCGTGTGCTGGGCGATGGGGCTCACCCAGCACAAGAACTCCGTCGCCACCATCAGGGAGGTCGTCAACTTCCTGCTGCTCCGTGGCAACGTGGGCCGCGCGGGCGCGGGGGTCTGCCCGGTCAGGGGCCACTCCAACGTCCAGGGCGACCGCACCATGGGCATCTACGAGAAACCACCGGCCCGGTTCCTGGACGCGCTGCGCGACGAGTTCGGCTTCGAGCCGCCCCGCGAGCACGGCTTCGACACCGTGGAGGCGATCAGGGCGCTCCGCTCCGAGCAGGCGAAGGTCTTCATCGCGATGGGCGGCAACTTCGTGTCCGCCACCCCCGACACGGCGGCGACCGAGGAGGCGATGCGCCGGGCCAGGCTGACGGTGCAGGTCTCCACCAAGCTGAACCGCTCGCACGCCGTGTGCGGGCGCGAGGCGCTCATCCTCCCCACGCTGGGGCGCACCGAACGCGACGGCGATCGTTTCGTCACGGTCGAGGACTCCATGGGCATGGTGCACGCCTCGCGGGGCAAGCTGCGGCCCGCCTCCGACGACCTGCTCTCCGAGGTGGAGATCGTCTGCCGGCTGGCCGTGGAGCTGTTCGGCGACGACCCGCACGTGCCGTGGCAGGAGTTCGCGGCCGACTACGACGCGATCCGCGACCGCGTCTCCCGGGTGGTGCCCGGGTTCGACGACTTCAACGTCCGGGTCCGGGCTCCCGGCGGCTTCGCGCTGCCCAACGCGCCCCGCGACGAGCGCCGCTTCCCGACCGCGACGGGCAAGGCCAACTTCACGGTCAACGACCTGGAGGTGTTGCGGGTGCCGCCGGGGCGGTTGCTGCTCCAGACGGTCCGCAGCCACGACCAGTACAACACCACGATCTACGGCATGGACGACCGCTACCGGGGCGTGCGCAACGGCCGCCGGGTGGTCTTCGTGCACGCCGACGACCTGGCCGAGCGGGATCTGGCCGACGGGGACATGGTGGACCTGGTCAGCGAGTGGCCCGACGGGGAGCGCAGGGCGGAGTCCTTCCGTGCGGTCGCCTACCCGACCGCGCGCGGCTGCTGCGCCGCGTACTTCCCGGAGACCAACGTGCTCGTGCCGCTCGACTCGGTCGCGGAGACCTCCAACACCCCCACCTCCAAGAGCGTGGTGGTCAGGCTCGTCCGGCGTACCCCAGGCGATGGCTGATGTCGCGGGCGCCGGCGATCACGAGCGGTGCCAGCTCGTGCAGCCGGTCCTCGCCGAAGCGGTACGCGGGGCCTGACGCGCTGACCGCGGCGACGATCTCACCGTCGTAGGAGCGGATGGGTGCGGCGATGGCGTTCAGGCCGATCTCGTACTCCTCGACGGTGACCGCGTAGCCCCGCTCGCGGGCCTGGAGAAGCTGCTTGTCCAGGGCGGCGGCGGAGGTGATCGTGCTCGGGGTGTAGCGCTCCAGGCCGGCCGCGGTGACCAGCCGGGTCCGGTGCGCCTCGTCGAGGTAGGCCAGCAGGACCTTCCCGCTGGAGGTGGCGTGCAGCGGGGTGAGCTGGCCGACCCAGTTGTGCGTGGTGACCGCCGCGGGCCCGCGTACCTGGTCCAGGTTGACCGCGTAGTGGGAGCGCAGCACCGCCAGGTTGACCGTCTCGCCGAGTTCCTCGGCGAGACGGCGGCAGACCGGGCGGCTCTGCTGGGTCAGGTCGAGCCGGGAGGCCACCCCGCCCGCGAGGCGGATGAGGCCGAAGCTGAGGCGATATTTTCCCCGGTCCTCCGCCTGCTCGACCAGGCCGCGCGCCTCCAGCGCGCCCAGCAGCCGGAACGCCGTCGACTTGTGCACCGATATCTCCTGGGCTATCTCGCTCACCCCGGCCTCGCGGCGCTCGGCGAGGATCTCCAGGATGGTGATGGCCCGGTCGACGGACTGGACTCCACCGCTGCTGTCGGTGCGACCGCCGAGAGGATCGTTGCCCATAGCGCAACTGTAGGTGCTGGAAAGGGAACGAACGTCATCGGGGACGACAATATCCGTTGCGAATAGTGCACCTTATTGCGCCATTAGCTACAATTTCGAACACTGTTCCTGCTTGAGCGAGGCGAGGCGGACATGTACGACTTTGTCATCGTTGGAGGTGGCTCGGCCGGAAGCGCCCTCGCCAACCGGCTCTCCGCCGACCCCGCCAACCGGGTGCTGGTGCTGGAGGCGGGTCGCCCGGACTACCCGTGGGACGTCTTCATCCACATGCCGGCCGCGCTGCCCTTCCCCATCGGGAACCGCCTCTACGACTGGAAGTACGCCTCCGAGCCCGAGCCGCACATGAACGGCCGCCGCATTTACCACGCCAGGGGCAAGGTGCTGGGTGGCTCAAGCAGCATCAACGGCATGATCTTCCAGCGGGGCAACCCGCTGGACTACCAGCGCTGGGGCGCCGACCCCGGCATGGAGACCTGGGACTTCGCCCACTGCCTGCCGTATTTCAAGCGCATGGAGAACTGCCTGGCCGCCGACCCCGCCGACCCGATGCGCGGGCGGGGCGGGCCCCTCGTGCTGGAACGCGGACCGGTGCGCAATCCGCTGTTCGGGGCCTTCTTCGAGGCGGTGCAGCAGGCCGGATACCCGCTGACCGACGACGTCAACGGCTACCGCCAGGAGGGCTTCGCCCGGTTCGACCGCAACATCAGCAGGGGGCGCCGGCTGTCCGCCGCCCGCGCCTATCTGCACCCGGTCGCGAAGCGCCCCAACCTGGAGGTCAGAACGCGGGCGTTCGTCACCGGAATCCTCTTCGAGGGAAAGCGCGCCGTCGGCGTCGAGTACGACGGCCGGACGGTCCGCGCGGGCGAGGTCATCCTCTGCGGCGGCGCGATCAACTCACCGCAGCTGCTCCAGCTCTCCGGGGTGGGCGACGCCGCCGAGCTGGGTGCCCTCGGCGTCGACGTCGTGCACGACCTGCCGGGCGTCGGCGAGAACCTCCAGGACCACCTGGAGGTCTACATCCAGTACGGCTGCAGGCGGCCGGTCTCCATGCAGCCCGCGATGAAGTGGCGCAACCGGCCGTGGATCGGCGCGCGCTGGCTGTTCGCGCGGAGCGGCCCCGGTGCGACCAACCACTTCGAGGCGGGCGGCTTCACCCGGAGCAATGACGATGTCGACTACCCCAACCTGATGTTCCACTTCCTGCCCATCGCGGTCCGCTACGACGGCTCGGCTCCGGCGGGCGGGCACGGCTACCAGGTGCACATCGGGCCGATGTACTCGGACTCCCGAGGCTCGGTGAAGATCAGGAGCACCGATCCCCGGGTCCACCCGGCGCTCCGTTTCAACTACCTGTCCACCGCGCAGGACCGGCGCGAGTGGGTGGAGGCGGTCCGCGTCGCCCGGGACATCCTCAACCAGCCGGCCATGGACGAGTTCAACGCGGGAGAGCTGTCGCCGGGGCCCGGGGTCGAGACCGACGAGGAGATCCTCGACTGGGTGGCCAGGGACGGCGAGACCGCGTTGCACCCCTCGTGCACCGCGCGGATGGGCGTCGACGACATGTCCGTGGTGGACCCGCTCTCCATGCGGGTGCACGGCCTCGAGGGACTGCGTGTGGTGGACGCCTCGGTGATGCCGTACGTGACCAACGGCAACATCTACGCGCCGGTCATGATGGTGGCGGAGAAGGCGGCGGACCTGATCCTGGGCAACACCCCGCTCGCCGCCGAGCACGTCGACTTCTACCGGCATCGCGACGGCTCCGCCCGCTGACCGTGGGCCCGTTCGGTCCGCTTTCACCTGGCATGTCGGACTCTCGCCGGGGTGCCGCTCGCCCGCGCCCTGAAGAAGTCGTTCGGGTAACCGGCCGTCGTGCCTGTTCACCGATCAGGTAATGGCGGGGGTGGGTTTCTTACGATTGGGCTGGCATGGTAACGAAGCTCGTAAAGCCTTGACTGAGTGAAGGAAAAGGGTCGATTCTGTTCCTCGCTAAGCGTTCCGATGCGCCATACGCAACGAGCTACGCGATGACCGGAAGGATGCCCCTTCGTGTCAGATCTCCACCTCGACGGCGACAGGAGAGATCTCGTCGCGGAGGATCAGCGGACCGTCCTCGACGTGCGCGGTCTCTGGAAGGTCTTCGGCCCGCGTGCCGACAGGGTCGTCGGAACCCCGCTCCAGGAGCTCTCGCGAAGCGAGCTGAGGGCCAGTACGGGTTGTGTGACCGCGATCCGCGACGTCTCCTTCACCGTGCGGCCCCAGGAGGTCTTCGTCGTCATGGGCCTGTCCGGCTCGGGCAAGTCCACCCTCGTACGCTGCCTGACCCGGCTCATCGAGCCGACGGCCGGTGAGGTGCTGTTCGACGGTGCGGACATCCGCAAGGCCGGTGACAGGCAGCTGCGCGAGCTGCGCCGCCACCGCTTCGCCATGGTCTTCCAGAACTTCGGGCTGCTGCCGCACCGGCGGGTCCTGGACAACGTGGCCTACGGGCTGGAGATCCGCGGGACCCGGAAGGAGGCCCGCTACGAGCGGGCCAGACAGATGGTCGAGCTCGTCGGGCTCTCCGGCTCCGAGGACTCCTACCCCGACCAGCTCTCCGGCGGCATGCAGCAGCGCGTCGGGCTGGCCAGGGCGCTCGCGGTGGATCCCGACGTGCTCTTCTTCGACGAGCCGTTCTCCGCGCTCGACCCGCTGATCAGGCGGGACATGCAGAACGAGGTCATCCGGCTGCACCGCGAGGTGGGCAAGACGATGATCTTCATCACGCACGACCTGAGCGAGGCGCTCAAGCTCGGCGACCGCATCCTCATCATGCGCGACGGCGAGCTCGTCCAGCTGGGCACGCCTGAGGAGGTCGTCGGGGCGCCCGTGGACGACTACGTGCGCGAGTTCGTCAGGGACGTGCCCCGCTCGCACGTGCTCACGACCCGCTGGATCGCGCGCCCACCCCGGCGGGACGAGCCCCTGGACGGGCCACAGGTCTCCCCGGACGTCGTGGTGCGCGACGCCGTGCACACGATCCTGCGCGCGACGAGCCCGGTCAGGGTCGTCGACGGTGACGAGCTGCTGGGCGTCGTCACCGCGGAGGAACTCCTGGGAGTACTCACCGAGCCCTCTCCCGACGAGACCCCCGCGCTGCTCACCGAGGAGAATTCCGGCAGGCCCGCCGCGCCGGCCAGGTCAGGGGAGCAGGGGTGACGGCCACCAGGGCCACCCCTGCCGGTGGTCTGCGGCGCCTGCCCGCCTGGCCGCGCCGCTACCTGCTGGCCGCCGTCGTCGCGGCCTGGGTGCTGGTCTGGGTGTTCGTCCAGGGGCGCGACACCTTCCAACTCGGCGGCGCGGAGCTGACGCCGCTGCACGTGCGGATCAACGAGGCGAGCGAGGTCGTCGACAACAGCAGGAACGACAATCCGTTCTTCCTGTACTTCGTCAACTACATCCGGCTCTTCCTCGATGAGGCCGTCACGTTCGTCCAGGCGCTGATCAGCCGGCCGTCCTTCGGGCGGCCACTGCCGGTCATCGGCTGGCTGGGCGTGGTCACCGTCGCCACGGCGGTCGCGCTGCTCTGGGGCAACCTCAGGGTCGCGGTGCTGACCGCGGCCGGTTTCGCCTCCTTCGGCCTGCTGGGCCTGTGGGAGGAGAGCATGGACACCCTCGCCCTCACCCTGGCCGCGGTCGTGATCTCGCTGCTGATCGGCATCCCGCTCGGCGTCTGGGCCGGGGTGAACGACCGGTTCAACCGCCTGGTCACCCCGGTGCTCGACTTCATGCAGACGATGCCGACGTTCGTCTACCTCGCGCCGCTCACCCTGTTCTTCCTCATCGGCCCGGCGAGCGCCACCGTGGCGACGGTCATCTACGCCGCACCGCCCGCGATCCGCATCACCGCGCACGGTATCCGCGAGGTGCGCCCCGCGATCCTGGAGGCCGGCACCTCGCTGGGCTCCACCGCCTGGCAGCTGCTGAGCAAGGTACGGCTGCCGCTGGCCAAGCGGACCATCATCGTCGGTGTCAACCAGACCATCATGGCCGCGCTCTGCATGGTCACCATCGCCGCGCTGATCGACGCCCCGGGGCTGGGCAAGACAGTCGTCAAGGCGCTGGAGACCCTCGACGTCGGCAGCGCCTTCAACGCGGGCCTGGCCATCGTCATCATGGCCATCGTGCTCGACCGGGTCACCTCCGCGGCCGGCAGGCGCGTCGAGACCCGGTACCGGGCGGGCCGCTCGCGGGGACCCGGCCGCCGCCGTGCCGGGATCGGCGCAGTCCTGGCGGGTACCGGCGTGCTGGTCTATCTCTCCCACACCTACGTGTGGGCCGCGGAGTTCCCGAGCGAGGCGAACCTGGGGCCGTACGTCCGCCGGGGCGTCGACGCGGCGACCCTGTGGGTGCAGGACAACCTGGCCGCCTACACCGGCGCGTTCAAGAACGCCGTCTCCTACGGCCTGCTCAACCCGTTCGAGGCGCTGCTCACCGACTCGCCGTGGTGGCTGGTCGCCGCGGTGGTGATCGCGTTCGCCGCCATCCTGGCGAACGTCAGGGTCGTGCTGGTCACCGCGGCCTGCCTCGCCCTGCTCGTGCTGCTCGGCCTGTGGCAGGACAGCATGGTGACGCTGGCCTCGACGCTCGTGGCCACGGTCCTGGTGATGATCCTCGGGGTGGCGTTCGGTGTCTGGATGGGGCGCAGCGACCGCGTCGACCAGCTGGTGCGGCCCGTCCTGGACGCCGGGCAGACCATGCCGCCGTTCGTCTACCTGGTGCCGATCCTCGGCCTGTTCGGCGCGACCCGGGTCACCGCGATCACCGCCGCGGTCGTCTACGCCGCGCCGGTCGCGATCAAGCTCACCGCGGACGGCATCCGCGGTGTCTCCCCGAGCGCGGTGGAGGCCGCCACGGCCGCGGGCTCGAACACCTGGCAGCTCATCACCAAGGTGCAGCTGCCGATGGCGCGCAGCGCGGTGGCCCTCGCGGCCGGCCAGGGACTCATCTACGTGCTGGCCATGGTCGTCGTCGGCGGCCTGGTCGGCGCGGGCGCGCTCGGTTACGACGTGGTGGCGGGCTTCTCCCAACTGCAGTTACGAGGCAAGGGGCTCGCGGCGGGCGTGGCGATCGTGGTACTCGGGATCATGCTGGAGCGCATCACCAGGACGGCGGCGCGGCGGGCGGACGCCGAGGCGCACGGCGTCCACTGAACACGACGGACAGCGATCCCGTCGCCCCGACACGGTGGCGGGCGGACTCGTATACAGGAGGACCTGTGGTGACAGTTTCGAGGATCGGGCGACCACGGGCGGTGGCGCTCCTGGTGGCCGGCGGCCTCCTCGTCTCCGCGTGCGGCGGGGCGAAGGTCGGCGAGAGCAGCGAGGGCACAGCCGCCCCCGCCGCCTCCGGCGCGGAGGGTAGGAAGCCCTGCGGCGCGGTCAACATCGCCATCAACCCGTGGGTCGGGTACGAGGCGACCGCGGCGGTCATCGCCCACGTGGCCGAGAAGGAGCTCGGCTGCGCGGTCACCAAGAAGGACCTCAAGGAGGAGGTCGCCTGGCAGGGGTTCGCCACCGGTCAGGTCGACGCCATCGTGGAGAACTGGGCGCACGACGACCTGAAGAAGAAGTACATCGAGGAGCAGAAGGTCGCCGTCGCGGCGGGTTCGACGGGCAACAAGGGAGTCATCGGCTGGTACGTGCCGCCGTGGATGGCCGAGAAATACCCCGACATCACCGACTGGAAGAACCTCAACAAGTACGCCGAGCTGTTCAAGACCTCGGAGTCGGGTGGCAAGGGGCAGTTGCTCGACGGCGACCCGTCCTTCGTGACCAACGACGCGGCCCTGGTCAAGAACCTGAAGCTGGACTACAAGGTCGTCTACGCGGGCAGCGAGGCGGCGCTCATCACCGGCTTCCGGAAGGCCGAGAAGGAGAAGACCCCGCTGCTCGGCTACTTCTACGAGCCGCAGTGGTTCCTGGCGGAGGTCAAGCTCGTCAAGGTCAACCTGCCCGAGTACACCGAGGGCTGCGACGCCGATGCCGAGAAGGTGGCCTGCGACTACCCGCTCTACGACCTCGACAAGATCGTGAGCAAGAAGTTCGCCGACTCCGGCAGTCCGGCGTACGAGCTGGTCAAGAACTTCTCCTGGACGAACGAGGACCAGAACCTGGTGGCCAAGTACATCTCCGAGGACAAGATGACGGCCGAGGAGGCCGCGGAGAAGTGGGTCGGCGACAATCCCGACAAGGTGAAGGCCTGGCTCCCCACCGGCTGAGCGGGCGGCGGTCCCGGCGGCTCGACGGCCCGCCCGCACCGGGCGACACCGGGCGACAGGGATCGGTGCGGCGGAGTGCGACACGCGCCGGGCGCGGTGCGAAGTGACATGGCGAGGCGTCACGCGGAGCGGCGCGGATCGGGCACGGCGCGGACGGCGACAGCGTCCGCGGCGTGCTCCGATGCCGTGCCCGGACCCTTCACCGGCGGGTACGGCCCGTTCTTGACAGCGCCACCCGCAAAGGGAGAATCTGTTGCGGGAAGCGCACCGCGTTCCGGACTGTGCAACGACGGAGGTGTGTATGGCGGGCCAACGCGTTGTCATCATCGGAGCAGGTGTCGTCGGGGCGGCCCTGGCCGACGAGCTCTCGGCGAAGGGCTGGGACGACATCACGGTCGTCGACCAGGGCGCCGTGCCCGCCACTGGAGGGTCGTCCTCCCACGCGCCGGGGCTGGTGTTCCAGACCAACCCGTCCAAGACCATGACCGAGCTGGCCCGCTACACGGTCGAAAAGCTCGTCGCGCTCGACTGCTTCCTCCAGGTGGGCGGCCTGGAGGTGGCCACCACGCCCGAGAGGCTCGCCGAACTGCACCGCCGCCACGGCTGGGCCACCGCCTGGGGGGTCGAGGCGCGCCTGCTCACCCCCGAGGAGTGCGTGGAGCGCCACTCCCTGCTCGACAAGGCCAGGGTCCTCGGTGGGCTGTTCGTCCCGACCGACGGCCTGGCCAGGGCCGTACGCGCCGTCGAGGTCCAGCTGGAGCGAGCACGGGAGCGGGGCGTGCGCGTGCTGGACCGGCACGAGGTGCGAGACATCCGGGTCGAGGACGACCGGGTGGCGGCCGTCGTCACCGACCGGGGTGAGATCCCCGCCGACCTCGTGGTCTGCTGCGCCGGCATCTGGGGCCCCAAGATCGCGGGCATGGTCGGCATGGCGTTGCCGCTGACCCCGCTGGCTCACCAGCTCGCCTGGACCGGCCCCGTCCCCGCGCTCAGCGGGCAGAGCGCGGAGGCCGTCCGGCCGATCCTGCGCCACCAGGACGCCGACCTGTACTACCGGGAGCGGTTCGAGCGGCTCGGCATCGGCTACTACGGTCACCGCCCGATGCCGATCGCCCCGGAGGAGATCCTCCCGGTCGCCGACGCCGAGGTCATGCCCTCGGTGCTGCCGTTCACCGGCGACGACTTCGCCCCCGCCTGGGCCGAGACGCGGGCGCTGCTGCCCGCCACCGAGCAGGCGGCGCTCGAAGAGGGCATCAACGGCCTGTTCTCCTTCACCACCGACAACATGCCGCTGCTCGGCCGGTCGCGCGACGTGCGAGGCTTCTGGGTGGCCGAGGCCGTGTGGGTCACCCACTCGGCGGGGGTGGGCCGGGCCATGGCCGAATGGCTGGCCGACGGCCACTGCTCCTCCTTCGACCTGCACGAGTGCGACGTCAACCGGTTCGAGGCCCACCAACTGGCCCCCGAGTACGTGCGCACCCGCGACTGCCAGAACTTCGTCGAGGTCTACGACATCATCCACCCGCTCCAGCCGGCCGAGAACCTGCGCCCGCTGCGCACCAGCCCCTTCCACGCCCGCCAGCGCGAGCTGGGCGCGTACTTCCTGGAGGCCGCCGGCTGGGAGCGCCCCCAGTGGTACGAGGCCAACGCCTCCCTGGTCGAAGGCCGCGACATCCCCCGGCCGAACGACTGGGCCGCCCGTTACTGGTCACCGATCGTCGGCGCCGAGGCCCAGGCCTCGCGCGAGGCCGTCGCGCTCTACGACATGAGCGCGCTCAAGCGGATCGAGGTCGCGGGCCGGGGGGCCGCCGCCTTCCTCCAGCGGATCTCCACCGGCGACGTCGACAAGTCCGTCGGCTCTGTCACGTACTGCCTGCTGCTCGACCACGACGGCGGTATCCGCAGCGACATCACCGTGGCCAGGCTGGGCCGCGACCTGTTCCAGGTCGGCGCCAACGGCAACCTCGACCTCGACTGGCTCCACCGTCACCTGCCCGCCGACGGATCGGTCACCGTCACCGACGTCACGCCGGGCACCTGCTGCGTCGGGGTCTGGGGCCCGCTGGCCCGCGACGTCGTGGCCCCGCTGGCCGGTCCCGGGTTCGGTTCCGATGGCTTCCGCTACTTCCGCGGCGCGCGCGCCCACGTCGGCACCGTGCCCGTCACCGCGCTGCGGCTCTCCTACATCGGGGAGCTGGGCTGGGAGCTCTACACGACCGCCGACATGGGCGCCAAACTGTGGGACACCCTCTGGGAGGCCGGCCAGGCGTACGGGATCATCGCCGGGGGCCGGGGCGCCTTCAACAGCCTGCGGCTGGAGAAGGGCTACCGTTCCTTCGGCACCGACATGACCTACGAGCACGATCCCTACGAGGCCGGCCTCGGCTTCGCCGTGCGCAAGGCCGACAGGGGTGACTTCATCGGCCGCACGGCCCTGGCCGAGCGCGGCGCGGCGACCCGGCGGCGGCTGACCTGTCTCACCGTCGACGACCCCGCGGCCGTCGTCATGGGCAAGGAGCCGGTGTACGACGGCGCGTCCTGCGCCGGATACGTCACCAGCGCCGCCTACGGCTACACGATAGGCAGGGGCATCGCCTACGCCTGGTTGCCCGCCGAGCTGTCCGTGCCGGGGCGAGAGCTGCACATCGGCTACTTCGACCGGCGGGTGAGTGCCGTCGTCGCCGAGGAGCCGCTCTACGACCCGGCGATGGAGCGGCTGCGTGGTTAGTGCGCCGACCGGGAACTCCCCGGCGCTCGAACGCGACGGGGCATGCCTGCAACGCCGCCGCGACCAGGGCCGCCGAGGTCGCGTTCGCCCTGGAAGACCTCTCGGGCATTCGGGAGTCGGTCACGGTTCGCAAGGCTCAGCGTGCCGACCTGCACTCCTGGGGTTTCCACCAGCTACGGACGTTCGTGACGTACAAGGCCGCCCTGGCCGGGGTAGCGGTGCGGTTGGTGGATCCGCGTAACACCTCCCGTACCTGCCCTGGGTGCGGTCACATCGACAGGCGGAATCGTCCTACCCGGGATGAGTTTCGGTGTGTTTCGTGCGGACTCGTCGGCCCGGTGGATTACTTCGCGGCGATCAATATCGGTCGCCGGGCAGTGCGTCACGCCGCCGACGACGCGGCCTGAACCGTACCTGCCAGGTACGGCGAGAAGCTGACGACGTCGGAGTCACACCGCCGTCATCCTGCATCATGTGATTCACCGTCACCACCGATTTCACGCCAGAGCCGTTTACTGGTCAGGCCCGGTCCGCCTCACCCGTTCAGGGAAGCGTGACGAACTTTCCGAGGAAAGCCCGGGCCGAAGGGGTGTCCAGGCGGTAGTTGTAGTTGGTCGCCCTGCACGCCTCGTCGTCTCCGCTGATCGTCGTGGCCACGAGCAGGTCCGAGGTGGACCCTCCCAGGAAGTTCGGGCCGCCCGAGTCGCCGAAACAGGTTCCGCCGTCGCCTTTGGAGGGGTTCGGTGACAGTTCAAGCCATCTGCGGGTGAGGTTCTCAAAGGAGATGGATGTCTGGTTGCGGGTGTCGGTGTAGGTCAGCCGCATCCCGTGCTTCCCCTTGGTCGAGGCCAGGGCGCCGTACCCGACCGGGGTGAATCGCGTCGCCTTCAGGTCGCTGCCGGCTTCGAGGCGGTTGAGCAGACCCTCGGTGGGCAGCCTGGCGGGCTTGATGTCCGGGACGGCCGTGTCGAAGACGACGACGGCCAGGTCATGAAGGGCGGACTCGTCTTTGTATCGCGAGTCGAGGACGTAGCGGCCGGTGTAGACCTTGTCCCCGGGCCGGTAGTGGCTGGAGAACGAGACCCGAGCGGTCTTCTGCCCCGGTTCCGCGCAGTGGGCGGCGGTGAGGAAGACGGTCGGCGAGATGAGCGTGCCGGTGCAGTAGGACCACGTGCCATCGTCGTTCGGTTTGTCGTCGATGACGGCTCCCACCTGCGGGTGGGCTGTCAAGTCGGGCGAGCCGTTCGTGATGGCCCACGCGGGGGACATGGCGGTCGCGATCAGCATGACAGGAATCATGACAAAAGGTATAAAACGCACAGGGGAACTGTAGCCACTCGAAGGTTATACTTGACACAAAGCGTGAAGAGATCTACTCGACGCTTGCCGAGCCGCCGTCGGCGGAGCCGTCCCGGTGCTGCTGGACGGGGGTGTCCGGCGCGGCCTGGGTGATCTTTCCGATACGCCAGGGATCGAGGCTCACCCGGCGTAGGGCCTTGAATGTGACGGTGAGCAGGGCGTTCGCCCGTTCGACGACTCCTCGTAGGCCGCGGAGCAGCTTGTTGTAGGTGTGCTGGTCATGGTCGAGTTTGGGCCGGCCGGCCTTCTTCTTGATCGGAACGCGGATGACGTCGGTGGCCCTTTCATAGCCCGGGTCGGCCAGGGATGGCAGGCCGGTTTGGACGGCGGCGAGAGTGGTGATGACGTCCAGACATTCCACAGGTCGGGGGCATGCGCAGCGAGGATGTCAATGCCCTCGTGCAGGTAGCGGTAGGCGGTCATGCCGCCGATTCCGTGATCGGTCGCGAGTTGCGTGATCCGGGTGTTGTCGGTGAACCATCGCAGGGGGGCGCGCCTGAATGATCACAATGGTGGTCGTCTGTCGTGGTTGTGGCTCTATCTCCATAGATTCACATGTGCGCGAACCGCTCAATTTTACGATCTATGGCTGGAGTATCAGACACTCCCAAACCGCCTTGACCAGCAGTGGAACACCCCGCATTACCTCACTCAAGGGCGTGAATGTTTACCTCACGTTTGGTCGGGCGCGTATTTTTACGTGGTTGAGTCGCTCCTTTAGGTTGACAGTGGGGGAAGTGCTCAACCGGGCACCTGAAACAGAGAAGAGGGCCCAACAATGAGAACACAATGGGCAGCAAAGGGAATGGCCGCGGTCGCCATTGCGGCGACCGGCCTGTTCTTCGTAACCGCGCCGTCCTACGCGAGCACCGTCACGGCAGGCGACCTCGAAGAACGGGGATACAAATGCGACCGCGCCGGATCGGGTGGCTGGCTGTGCGTGAAGCTCGGCGACCGGTGGCTCTGCCCGAACCGTCAGGTCCCCTGCATCGACCTGCCCGACATCGCCCGCCTGTAGCGTGGTCCGGTCAGGTTCCTCCTCGTGAACGAGGCGTTCTCGTGTTATCCGGCGTCGACGACGGCCGCGCCGATGTCCACGGCCATGGCCCGGCTTCCGGCCAGGAGACCGCCGTCCACGGGCAGGTCGATCCCGTTGATCCACGATGCGCGGTCGCCCGCCAGGAACGCGACGGCTTCGGCGACGTCGTCCACGGTGCCGACCCGTCCCATCGGATACCACGAGGCAGCCTTGTCCAGGGCGTGCGGATCGGTCGCGAGCCGCTCCTCCCAGATCGGGGTGGCGATCGTGCCCGGCGACACCGAGTTGACGCGCACGCCGTACGGTCCGTACTGGGCGGCCAGGCCGCGGGTGAGGTTGAGCAGCCCGGCCTTGGCCGCGCTGTAGGTGTCGTTGCCGAAGTAGCGATGGCCGTTGACCGAGGCCACGTTGACCACGGCTCCCCGCCGGGCCTCGCGCATGCCGGGCAGGACCGCCTGGCACAGGCGGATCGCCCCGCCGAGGACGACGTCCACGTCGACCGACCAGACCGGTTCGGGCACGGACTCGAACCCGAGGTTGCTGCAGACGGCGGCGTTGTTGACCAGGACGTCCACCGGGCCGTGGCGCGAGGTGATCGAGCCGATCGCCGAGCGGACGGACTTCTCCGAGCGCACGTCGAGGTGGACCGGCTCGGCGCCCTCGATGGTGTCCGCGATCGCGCGCGCCGCGTCCAGATCGACGTCGGTGACGATCACCGTGGCGCCGCCGGTGTGCAGGACCCGCGCGATCGCCGCCCCGATCCCCCCGCCGGCGCCGGTGATCAGCGCGCGGCGCGGTGAAGTCGTGTCCCGAGGACCAGATGACATGGATCTTCCTTTCTCCGCTGTGGCTCAGCCCTTGAGCGCGCCGGCCGTCAGCCCCTTGGTGATCTGCTTCTGCAGTACGGCGAATCCCAACAGTACGGGGGTGACCGTGATCATCATCCCGGCGAACAGGGTGGCCCAGTTGGTGCCGTAGTCGGCGGCCTGGCCCAGCTGGAACAGCCCGAGCGGCAGGGGCATCTTCTCCGGCGAGTGGATCAGCAGCAAGGCGTAGAAGAACTCGTTCCAGTTCTGCAGGAAGCTGATGATGGCGACCGACGCCAGTCCGGGCCCCATGAGGGGGAGGATCACCGAGATGAACGTGCGGGCCGGGCCGGCCCCGTCCATCGCCGCCGCCTCCTCCAGGTCGTACGGCAGGGTCTTCATGAAGCCGACCAGGACGAAGACGTTGAACGGCAGGTTGTAAGTGGCGTAGACGAGAATGAGCCCGAGCCGGCTGTCGAGGAGACCGAGATCCTGCATGATCAGGTAGAGCGGCGCGAAGGTGACCATCCACGGGATCATCAGCCCGAGCAGGAACGTGCTGAGCACCACGCCGCTGAACCTGAAGGTGATCCGGGCCAGCGGGTAGGCGGCGAACACGGCCAGCACGACGCCGATCGCGGTGGAGGCGACGCTGATGACCACGCTGTTGCCGAAGAACAGGCCGATGTTGGCCTGGTTCCAGGCGTTGACGTAGTTGTCCCAGCGCCAGGCGTCGGCGATCTGCCAGGGGGGTGAGGAGATGAACTCGCGGTTGGTCTTCATCGACACGTTGAAGACCCAGGCATAGGCACTGATCGAGGACAGCGCGACCCCGCCGAGCAGCAGGTAGAAGAAGAGGTGGTGCGGGCGGAAAGGGGCGCGGGGCCGGGATGGGCCACCCCTGCGCCTCGGGGTGGGGACGGGTGGGTGGGGCGTGGCCGCGGGGCCGGCCGGGGTGGGGCGCTCGGTCAGATCAGTACTGGAGGTCATCGCGCTTCATCACCTTGTTGAGGAGCTTGGCCACCGTCAGCATGACCACCACGAGTACGACGCCGATGGCCGCGGCATAGCCGAAGTCGGCCCGGTCGAAGGCGACGCGGTACATCAGGGTGCCGACGGTGTCGGTCGAGCCGAAGGGACCGCCTCCGGTCATGATGTAGACGAAGGCGAACGTCTGCAGGCTCTGCACCACCCACAAGATGGCGAGCATGCGCATGAGGTCGAGCATCATCGGCAGCATGATGCTCCAGAACACCCGCCACTCGCCCGCCCCGTCGATGCGCGCGGCCTGCAGGACGTCGGTGGGCAGTCGTTCGAAGCCGGCGCACAGCAGGACGATCCAGATGCCGATGCCGTGCCACACGGACACGAACGTCACGGCGGCCAGCGCGGTGGAGGGGTCGCCGAGCCAGATCTTGGCCAGGGCGCCCAGTCCCATGGACTCCAGTGTGGGGTTGATCAGGCCGAGGGTGGGGTGGTAGAGGAACTTCCACATCAGTGAGACGACGGCGACCGACAGGACCACCGGGGCGAACACCACGAACCTGAAGAAGCGCTCGCCGTGGATTCGCTGTGACAGGGCCCAGGCGATCGCCATGGCGGGCGGGAACAACATGCCGCTGCCGATGAGGGTGAGCAGGAACGTGTTCTTGAGCGAGTTGAAGAAGGCGGGATCACCTGTCAGCAGGCGATACTGGTCGATCCCGACGAATCGCATCGTCCCCGTGCGGGAGAACTCGTTCAGCGACAGGTCCACCGTTTTGATCAACGGGTAGAGGAAGAAGACCCCCAGTAGCGCGAGCGCGGGTATCAGAAAGGGGATGATGATGCGTCGCTGGGCCGCCTTGAGCATGTGACCTCCGGGGTTCACATCCGCCGCGGGCTCCGCCGCGGGAGCGGAGCCCGGGAGGCGGGTTCGGTTGACGGGGTTCAGTTGCCGTGGACCCGGCGCAGTCCCTTGTCGAGGTTGTCGAGAGCCTGCTGGGCGTCCTGCTTACCGAAGAGCAGCTTGGCGATCTCGGGATAGACGATGTCCTTGGCCTTGGACTCCATCAGGCCGTAGTAGCTCGCCTGGAGCCGGTCGGCCTTGGCCACGACGTCGGAGATGCCCGGCAGGCCGGGAGGGCTCGCCACCCCCTTGACCCCGGAGACCTCGCCGATCTCGTTGGCCCTGCGGGTCTGGGTCTCCACGCTGGTGACCCGGCGGATCCACTCCAGTGAGAGCGGGATGTTCTCGCTCTTCGCGGATACCGACATCAGTTGGGCGGCGGCGAGCATGCTCGCCTGGTCGCCGGTCCCGCCGGCCACGGTCGGGAACTGCAGGACGCCCAGCTCGAAGTCCTTGGGGATCACGTCGGCCATCTCGCTGACGAGCCAGCTGCCCATGAGGATCATGCCGGCCTTGCCCTGGAAGAACTGGGCCTGGGCGGCGGTGAAGTCGGTGCCCTCGAACCCCTTGAGGAAACCCTTCCTGTCACGCAGGTCCTGGAGCATCTGCAGTCCCTTGAGGAATCCCGGGTCGTCGGTGATGTTCCCTTTGCCCTCGGTGAGGATGTCGTGGGCCTTGTCATAGCCGACGGTGCGCAGCCAGATGTTGTCGCTCCACATGCCCATATAGGGCTCGAACAGGCCGGTGACCGCGATCGGGTCCACGCCGGCGGCCTTGAGCCCGTCAGCGGCCTTGGTCAGGTCGTCCCAGGTGGCGGGCGGGGTGATGTTGTGCTTTTTGAAGAGCCCCGCGTTGTAGAACAGCACCTGCAGGGACAGCTCGGAGGGGACGCCGTAGATCTTCTTGCTCGTCGGGTGCTCCATGAACTGCATGACCGCCGGGCTGAACTGGTCCAGCCAGGGCTTGCCGGTGGTCGTGTCGACCTGGTCCAGGTAGGGCTTGAGGTCGAGCAGGGCGCCGCTGTCGGCCCACTCCAGCAGCGCCGGGTTGGTGCCGTCGAACATCGTGTAGTCGACGTCCAGCCCGTCACCCGCGCGCCACCTCTGCTCCAAGGCCGGGCGCGCCTTGGTGTTGGCGAAGGTCGGCTTCAGGTCGGCGCCGGCATGGTCCTTCTCGATCCCGGCGGCGATGTCCTCCAGAAACTTCAGGGAGGGGGTGCCGACGGCCGGGAGTACGCCGACCTCGATCGAGCCGCCCTTGATGTCCTGCTGCCAGCTCTTGGCGTCGGGAGCCTGCTGGGTGGCCTGGTTCGCGCCGGTCGCGCCGCCTGTGCCGCACGCGGTCAGAACCAGGCAGGGAACAACGATAAAACCGACCAGTACCTTACGTGCTACTTTCACCGCGAAACCTCCATTCCTAGTGATATCTGGTTTAGTGTCGTTGTTTCTAGATTTCTGTCTCATTTGCTGGGTCTCGTCCGGATAGATCGGGCAGCAGGTCCGCGAACTCCTGGAGAAAGACCTCGATCCGGCGCAGTTCCTCGGTGTCGAGCAGGTGGGCGGGCCCGCGGCAGTGGGCGCTGTCGATGAGGCCTCGGCGGAACGAGATCTGCTTCTCGGCGGCGATGATGAGTTCGGTGTCGAGCATCCAGTACGAGATGTAGGGCAGCAGTCGCCGGTGCAGGTCCTCGCCGCCGGCCTCGTCGCCCGAGGTGAGCCGACGCCAGATCTCGACGTAGATCTCGGTGAACGAGCATCCGGGCTGGCTGCCCACCGCGCCGCGCCGCCAGGCGTCGGGGAGTTGCACTCCGGCGTAGCCCTCAAGCGAGGTCACCGGCGGGTCGAGGGCGGCCAGTTCGCCGATGAGCCGCCCGGGTGGGTTGGACTCCACTTTGATCAGCCGGAGGTTCGGGTGAGTGCGCACCAGGGCGGCGATGGTGGCCGCGTCCAGGCTGGTTCCCGTCTCGTTCGGGGCGTACTGCAGCACCACCGGGGTCGGGGCGACCGCGTCCAGGACCGCCGTCACGTGCTCGATCTGGGAGCGGCGTGAGGGGCTGAGGAAGTGCGGTGCCAGCAGGTTGATCAGGTCGGCCCCGGCGGCCACGACCTCGCGGGCCCGTGCCACTGCCATCCGGGTGGTGTGGTCCTGCACCGCGACGATCGCGGCGAGGTCATCCCGGTGGGCGGTTCGCCGCAGCAGGATCGCGGTCAGCTCGCGGCGCTCGTCCTCGGTGAGCTTGTAGTACTCCGAGGCGAACCCGGGAAACATCACGCTCGTCACGCCGGTACTCAGGACGTGATCGACGACCCGGCCGAATCCCTCGAAGTCGACGTCTCCGGCGTGGGTGAACGGAACCGCGAGAACGGGCGAGATCCCCCGAACCAGGTCCGAGGCGTCGCCGTGGCCGTGGCCGTTGAGGGAGGCCGCCGCGGGAGAGGCACTCGTCTGGATGTTCATTCGCCCTCCTACCTTGATGGGACTTAGTATTCGAAATACCGAAAACATTTTCTTAAATAGGAACGATAGACGCCCAAGTCCTCCCACGACAAGGGGTCGTGGGAGGAAGAGGCGGATGTCAGCCGAGAGAGGAGCCCAGAAGGCGCATGATGGTGCCGCCGAGTACGTCGCGTCGCGCGTCGCCGTCGATCGGCCAGTCCAGCACCCGGCCCAGCTCGGAGCGCGGCACCGCGTAGGGCGCGTCGGTGGAGAAGACCAGCCGCGACGGGCCGATCTCCGGATCCCGGCCCAGCTCGACCAGGACGGTGTCCCACGGCGCGTAGCTGGTGTCGCCGTAGAGGTTCGGCGCGTAGCGCAGCGCCGGTGCCGCGTCGATCCAGAAGTCGGTGGCGCCGCTGCGGCCCATCACGAAAGGCGTCTCCGGCCGGCGTCTGGCCAGGCTGGCCAAGGGCAGTGGCAGCGCGCTCGGGGGAGTGCCGGTGCGGACGTAGACGGGCCACCCCGCCTCGGCCGCGAAGTCCAGCAGCGGATCGAGGAGCCCGTCGAGAAGGTCGAATCCCTGAAGCACGCTGTCCACGTTGAGGGCGCGGGCCCCGGCGTCCCTGGCACGTTCCAGCTCGTCGACGGCAGCTGGTCCACGCCACGGATTGGCGACCGCGTACGGGATCAGCCGCCCCCCCGACGCGGCCGCCGCCGCGGCGACATGCTCGTTGCCGGCCCGGTTGTCGTAGGCGATGCAGCGTTCGTCCGGTGCCACCAGGGCCACGTCGATGCCCAGTGAGTCCATCGTCGCGATCAGCTGATCGGCCTCCAGACCGGCCTCACGTCCCTGCCCCAGCCGTACATGCGCGTCAACGATCAACGGGTTCTCCCACGGTCAGGCCGAGGGCGGAGAGCGCGTCGGCGTGGATGATCTGCTCGATGAGTTCGGCCGGCACGCGCGGCAGCGCGGTACCCTCCAGGATCCTGTTGACGCCGCGCAGCCCCGCCATCGCCTCGCCGGTGTTGGCGATCGGGTAGTCCGAACCGAGCAGGAGCTTGTGCGTGCACCCCCATTCGACCGCGGCCAGCAGCGACTCGTAACAGACCCACGGCCGCAGGTAGATCGAGGAGACGTCGGCGTAGACATGGGGGTGCTTGCGGATCGTCGCCACGGTCTCCTTACCCCAGGGATGGCCCATGTGGGCCATGACGATGCGCAACTCGGGGAAGCGCAGCGCGACCTCGTCGGTCACCAGCGGGTAGGTGTAGCGCAGCGGCGCCGCGCGGATCGGCGACGCCCCCTGATGGAAGAGGATGGGCAGCGCGTTCCTCTCGCAGTAGGCGTAGAACGCCAGCGCGGGCTCCCCGAGCGGATCGAAGTTCTGGTAGTTCGGGCCGAGCTTGACGCCGACGAGCCCCATTTCACGACACCGCTCGGCCTCCTCCAGGCAGTCGGCGGACGTGGGGTCGACGGACATGAACCCGATGCGGCGGGCGGGATCGTTGGCCACGAACTCCGCGGTCGCGTCGTTGGTACGTTCCGGAGCGTGCGGTATGCCGGTCGCGGCGGCCGGGTCGGCCACCGCGATGTTGAACACGATCGCGACGTCCGCCGCGGACATGGCGCTGTCGAAGTCGGCCCAGCTGTTCGTGGTGACGACGGGACGATCGGTGCGCCAGGAGGTGAAGACGCACACCTCCTCGGCCGGCACCGTGTCGCGGTGGGTGGGAGTATGGGCATGAACATCGACGATCATCGAAATTCCTTCATCAGGTCCGCTCGTGGCCGGACCCCCAGTCCGGGGGAGTCGCCGAGCCTGACGCGACGGCCGTCGCTGTCCAGCGGCTCGGCGAGGATGTCCTCGGTGTAGTAGTGCGCGCCGATGATGTCGGAGGGGAACTCCCGCGACAACACCGGCAGTGCGCAGGCGACATGGAGTTGCGCGGCGGCACCGATCCCCAGCTCGCCGTTGGAGCCGATGAGCGTGTCGACCCCGAAGGAGGAGGCGAGCAGGCCCATCGCCACGGCGCGCCCGGGCCCGCCGCTCTTGCCCACGTAGAGGCTGACGCAGTCGGCGGCCTCCGCCCGCACCAGCGCGGTCAGGTCGGCCAGGCCGAAGACGGACTCGTCGGCGATCACCGGCAGGCCAAGGTTCCGCAGCTGCCGCATGCCGTCCAGATCGGCCGGCGCGACCGGTTGCTCGACGAACGCGACACCCTGTTCGGCCAGCGCGGGGATCGCCCGGACCGCCTGGCTGCGCGTCCATCCTCCGTTGGCGTCGGCCCCCAGGAAGGCCGCGGGACCGGCGAGCTCCCGGGCCCGGGACACCCGGGCGACGTCACCGGTGACGCCGAGCCCGACCTTGACCTTGAACGCCTGGAATCCGGCCCCGGTCGCCGCACGGAAGACCGAGTCCAGCGCCGTGGCGTCACCGGACAGGGAGAGCTTGATCGGGACCTCGTCGCGGTACGGGCCGCCGAGCGCCACGGCGAGCGGGACGTCGAGAGTCCGGGCGAACGCGTCCCACAGCGCGATGGACACGCCCGCCTTGGTGAACGGATTGCCCGCGAGCAGCCGGTCCATCAGGAGCTCCAGGCCGCCGACCGGCGCGAGCGGCCGGCCCACCAGGGCGGGGGCCAGGATCTCGCGGATGAAGTGGGCGGCGCTGACGCCGTCCTCGCCGCTCCACAGCGGTGTCGCGCTGACCTCGCCGTACCCTTCGACGCCGGTGCTGGTCACCACGCGAACCAGCAGGAAGTCCGAACGGGCGTGGGTTCCCCTGGCGCCGGTGACGACCAGGCCCGGGTGTACCTGGAGGCTGATCGCCGCGGTGTGGACCGCGACGACGGTCGGTCTCACCGCCCCGCCAGCAGTGCGCGGGGGTTGTCGACCAGCATCGCCCGGCGCTGCTCGTCGGTGATCCCCCACCCGTCGATCTCGGCCACCCGGGCCACCGCGTAGTCCTGGCTCTTGCGATCCGACAGCCCGGCGTCGGTGCCGAACAGGACCTTGTGGGAGGGCGCCCGGGAGAGGATCTCGCGCGCCGCGTAGGGCGGCGTGCCGCAGATGCAGATGTAGAGGTTGGGGGTCTCGATGGTGAGGGCGAGCGACTCCCGCCAGGTGTCGTGCAGCCCGGCGTGCCCCAGGACGACCGGCAGGGAGGGGTGTCGCCGGGCCAGGGCCGCGATCTGACCGCCGGTGGAGTAGGGCGGTGTCCCGTCATGGCTGAGCAGGATGCCGCCGCTCTGGGCGAGGACGTCACAGATCGGGTCGAGCGCCGACTCGTGCATGCTGAAGCCCTGCAGCCACGGATGCAGCTTGAGGCCGCGCAGCCCGAGCTCGTTGAGCATTCGGTCGACCTCTCCGGGGGCGTCCGCGCGACGCGGGTGCACGGTCCCGAAGCCGGCGAGCCGCTGCGGGTACTCCCCGACGAAGGCGGCGAGGTCGTCGTTGCTCTCGGGAGTGGCGTCGAAGAGGCCATCGTGGCTGAGGACCACTGCCTGGTCGATGCCGGCCGAGTCCATGAAGGCGACGAACTCGTCCGCGCCGAACGTGACGCCGCCCAGCCAGCTGGTGGTGCGCCAGGTGGGGGTGTGGGTGTGGAAGTCGATCACAGGACGCCCGCCAGCTCGACCAGGCGGTCCGCCGCCCGGCCGACGAGGTCTTCCAGCCGCTGTTTACCCTCGTCGGCCTGAGCCAGTTCGGGCCGGTCGGTGAAGCCGTCGATCCGGCGCCACACGGTACCGGAGTGCAGGTCCACTCCCTGGACGGTCACGACCTCGGGCACCTGGGGCCGGGGGACACGCGGGCCGACCAGGTCGGGCCGGAGGGCCAGGACCATCGAGGTCTCGAACTCCCCGGCATGTCCCGGCACCGGCGGCTCGCCTTCGGTGTCGGCGAGCCGCCAGTAGTCCAGGTGCGCGACGGACAGGTCGAACCGGGTCGAGCCCGCGGCGGCCGCGGCGTGGCAGACCCCGACGTTGCCGCCGTGCCCGTTGAGCAGGACCACCCGCCGCCCGCCCTGCGCCGCGATCGAGCGCAACAGGTCGCAGATCACGGCCAGCAGCGTCTCCGGTGACAGGGAGAGCGTCCCGCCGTAGGGCAGGTGGTGATCCGAGGCACCCCAGTCGATCGCGGGGGCGACGATCAACGGCCTGTCGCTACGACCGGCCGCCGCCGTCGCCGCACCGTCGGCGACCGCGGCGGCGATGAGGGCGTCCGTCGAGGTCGGCAGGTGCGGCCCGTGTTGCTCGGTCGCACCGACCGGGATGATGACGACGGCCTCGGGCAGGTGCCGCCTTAGCCGGTCACGATCTGTTTCGGACCATCGCAGAGCTATCGACACATCAAACATCCTTCGATATATCGTATTTATTTCCGATACATCGAATCTTAGGAGCCGACGAACTCGGATGGCAATGACCCGCTCCGACATCCGAGCCGCCGGGAGATCACGATGCCGAGATGGACGACGCCCGCCGCGGCGGCGTCGCGCCGGTCGCCGACGAAGTCACGGGCGAAACCGGTCACCCCGACTGCCCCGGTGATCCGGCCCTCGGCATCGAAGAACGGCGCCGCCAGGCAGGAGATCTCGGCCTGCTCCTCCTCCTCCTCGATGGCGTAGCCGTCGGCGCGCACCCTCTCCAGCAGTTCCATGAACGCCTTCGAGCTGGACTCCCGGGCCCGCGGTCCCTGCCCGGCCGCCAGTCGCGGCAGCAGGACGGCGAGTTCGTCGGCGGGCAGGTGGGCCGCGATGGCCCGGCCCAGCGCGGTCAGGTCGAAGGGCGCGACCTTGCCCGGATAGGTGTCGAACTGGATGAAACCCGGGGTCGCGGCCTTGGCCACGTAGACCACCGACGCGCCGTCCAGGACCCCGATGTGGACGGGCATCCCCAGCTCCTCGGCGAGCGCGCGCATCTCGGCGGTCGCGATCTGCGACAGGTCGACCTTGCGCACCAGCTGGCTGGCCAGACTGTAGAGCCGCAGCGTGGGACGCCAGAAGTGGCTGCGCCCGACCACCCGGCGGGTGGCGTACCCGCGGTGCTCCAGGGTGTAGACGATGCTCGCGCAGGTCGCCAGCGGGATACGGGTCACCTTGGCCAGCGCCGTCAGCGTGAGATCCTCGTCGGCCGTCACCAGCTGCTCAAGAACGGTCAGCGTGCGGTCCACACCCGGAGACGCCGGGCGCTCCGCCCCGCTGCCACCATCAGACATCGATCGGTCCTACCTTTCGGCTCGTCGTTCCCGTGCTTCACGGCACCGGCGTCGGTGGCTGCCCTTCGGAACGGGGTTCGATATTCTGGCATTCCGATAATAGTTTCATTATATCGAAAGTATGGGATTCATGGGCGCCGAACACACGAACCCGGGATCAGCCGTTTCCGGTGTCGTAGCCATCATCCGCCTGCGTGAGGGTGAACCCGACGACGCCATCGCGACCGCCCTGCTGGACGGCGGGGTGGACGTCATGGAGGTGACCCTGCCCACCCCCGGGGCCCTCGCCGCCATCCGCCGCTGGAACACGCACCCCGACATTCTCGTCGGGGCCGGAACCGTGCGCACCGCCTGCGACGCCGACGCCGCGATCGCCGCGGGCGCCCGCTTCCTGGTCACCCCCACCACCATGCCGGACGTCCTGGCCGTCGCCCACGCCGCCGGCATACCGGTGGCGTGCGGCGCGCTCACCCCGACCGAGATCGACCTGGCCCGGCGACACGGCGCCGCCGCGGTCAAGGTCTTCCCCGTCTCCGCCCTCGGTGGCGTCGGCTACCTGCGGGCCGTGCGCGAACCGCTCGACGACGTTCCCCTGCTGCCGACCGGCGGGGTGAGACTGGAAGACCTCGTCCCCTATGCCCGGATGGGGTGTGTCGGCGTCGGCGTCGGCGGCGCGCTCGTCTCGGCGGACCTCGTTGCGGACCGCCGCTGGGGGACGATGACCGAACGCGCAGGCGCCTTCGCCGCGGCGTGGCACGAAGGGCTGGTACGACGAGATGCCTGACGTCCTGACACTCGGCGAGGTCATGGCCTGCCTGCGGGCCGACGGCCAGGTCCGGCTCGGGGGAACCGCCCGTATCAGCGTCGCCGGCGCCGAGGCCAACGTCGCCATCGGCCTGACCCGGCTCGGGCACGACGTCGTGTTCGTCGGCGCCGTCGGACCCGACCAGCTCGGTGAACTCGTACGGCGCACCCTGCGCGCCGAGGGGGTCGGCATTGCCACGATCCGGACCGACCCGGCGCAGACCGGCATCGTGGTCTTCGAACAGCGCGTCGCCGGGCTGACGCGGGTGGACTACCACCGGCACGGCTCGGCCGGCGCGAGACTCTCCGTCTCCGACGTGGAAGAGGCGTTCGCGGCGATCCCGGCCCCACCGCGAATCCTGCACATCACCGGGGTGACCCCGGCCCTCGGTGAGGGCCCGGAGCGGGCCGTGCGCGCCGCGGTGCGCCTGGCCAGGGCCGCCGGTGCGAGAGTCTGCCTGGACGTCAACCACCGCAACCGGCTCTGGTCCGAGACCCGGGCCCGCCAGGTGCTGACCGAACTGGCCGCCGAGGCCGACATCGTCATCGCCTCCGACGACGAGCTCACGCTCGCCACGGCCGGCGACGACGAGGCGGGCAGGGTGCGGACGCTGCTCGCCGGGGGAGTGGCCGAGGTCGTCGTCAAGCGCGGGCCGGCCGGCGCCACGGTGTTCACCACCGACCAGACGCTCACCCTTCCGGCCAGGCCCGTCACCGCCGTCGATGTGATCGGCGCCGGTGACGCCTTCGTCGCCGGGTACCTCTCCGGGCTGCTGGACGGCCTGCCACCGGCCGGCCGGTTGGCGCGGGCGATCACCACGGGAGCCTTCGCGGTCGCCGCCCACGGCGACTGGGAGGGAGCGCCGACCCGCGCGGAGCTGTCCATGCTCGACCTGCCGGACGGCACGGCGGTCCGATGAGGGTACGCCACACGGCGTAAAGCACGCCGTGGCGCCCGGCGGTCGCGGGCAGGCGGGCCCACAGCACGGGCGAGCCCGGACTCCGGCGGCGTGGCGCGCCTCAAGCCCGCCGGGGAGTGCCGCCGGATCCTGACACCGCCAAGTGCGAGTTTCATGCCGTTCGTCTGACAAATCCCATCACGGGCGAATTGCCACTTCCCGTGATGCACCCCCTTGCCTTTCCCGGATGCCGGTGTCACAGTTTCCAATTATCGATACTCCGAATATGTCTTCGGAATATCGAAAAATCCTTCCCCCTCTGTCGTCACGTCCGGCACCGACGCTGTGCGAGTGCTGTTCGAGGAGGCTGTCCAAGTGAAAGAACCATCCAGGCGCCGCATGCTCCTGATGACCGGTGGAGCCGTCGCCGGCGGAGCGCTGGCCGCCACCACCCCCCTGGCCGGGCAGTCGAGCGCGTACGCCGACACATTCGTGCCGACGCCACTGGCGGCGTCCGATCCCGAACCCAACATCGAACGCTCCAAGCACTGGTGGCTCCCGCAGCGCAACGTGTGGACGCCCATCGGCTGGAAGGGCCACCTCTTCCGGTTCAACGTCGTCTACAACGGCGCGCTCATCTGCGACCCCAGCTGGGTCTTGGCGGCCAAGCCCAACACCCAGCCCTGGCACGGGAAGAACTTTCAGACGACCGTCGTCATGCCCATGCGCGGCGGCGGCTTCCGCGACTTCCCGTCGACCGTGCGCGAGGTCTGGGACGACGACCTCGGCTACGGGCAGCAGGGCTGGGAGGAGGATAGCGACGCCCCCGTCCTGTGGACCGAGCACCGCCGCCAGGAGGGCCTGGTCGTCAAGCAGTCGGTGTTCGCGCACGTCCCGGGCGAGCAGACCGTCCAGACGGCGACCGAGCCGATGTACTCCTGGACCCGCTTCGAGGTCGTCCACGTCGACCCGGTCAGCGCGGTCAAGGACTTCGTGTTCCAGCTCTGGCTCAGCGGGTCGTACATGAAGCCCGCGGGGCCGTACCAGGACGAGGACGGCGTGCCGCTCACCGTTTTCCCCGAGACGGCGCCGATCCTCACCGGCCTGACGATGGGGCGGGTGTGGAACCCGACCGGCAAGCCCATCACGGTGCCCATCACCGACTCCGAGGGCAACGTCAAGGTCATGGTGACCACCGCCGACAAGGGCTCGATCGCCATGACCGAGAACGCCAAGGTCAAGGGCGTCTACGACCTGAGGCTCGGCCTCCCGGCGACCGTCGGGGCCTACGTCGACGTGCTCATCCCGATGATTCCGCAGCCGCTCGCCGACGCCAAGGCCGAGGCCGCGCTCGGCCGCGACGGGGCACTCGCCAAATGCCAGGCGTTCTGGAAGGAGAGCGCGCCGACGATCGCCGTGATCGAAACCCCGGAAAACTACATCAACCAGGTCATGCGCCGTGGTCCGCAGCTCGCTCAGGTGGTCGCGGAGAAGAGCCCCGACACCGGGCTGTTCACCTTCCTGTCCGGCTCATACGCCTACGACGTGCTGTGGAGCACGCCGACCTCCATGGTCAGCCACATGTTCATGGACCGGCTCGGTTATCACGACGTCGTCGAGAACCACATCGAGATCTACAAGGCCACCCAGGGGACGCGGACCCCGCCCGGTGCGGTCTTCGCCGGCGGATCGTACCCGGGGTACCTGTCGACCCCCAAGACGTTGCAGGCCGTCGACTGGATCAGCGACCACGGCGCGATCCTGGAGATCCTGTCGGTGCACGCGCTGCTGACCGACCGTCCGGCGTTCATCACCAAGTGGACCGACGTCATCGTCAAAGCCTGCGAATACATCGTCCAGGCCTGCGCGCTCACCAACCACGGCGGCGTCAAGGGCCTGATGCCCCCCGGCTACTCCACCGACGAAGGCGTCGAGACCCAGGGCTTCATCAGCCAGTGCTTCACCTACAAGGGACTCGCCTCCGCCGTCGAATTCCTGCAGCGGATCAAGCACCCTCGCGCCGGCGAGTTCGCCACCTTCGCCGACACCTTCCGCGCGACGTTCGTCCAGGCCGTCCGCGACCTCGCCGGCCGGTCGGCGAAATGGACCGACGACAAGGGCAGGCAGTGGCCGGTCTTCCGGCCCCAGTTCGCGGGCGAGGGGGTCTGGGACGCCTTCACCATGCTCGACACCGGCGCGCTGATGTCGGTGTGGGCCGGGCTGATGCCGGCCTCCGACCCGATGATGAAGTCGTTCGTCGAGTTCTTCCGGGTGGGCCCCAACACCAAGCTGTTCGACCCGGTGCACCACAACGCGCTCGACCGCGCCATCCTCGACCACGAGCAGTCCTCGGCCGAGCCCTGCTACAGCTGGAACATGTTCCACACCTGGCAGCTGGGGGACCGGGCGCACTTCCTTGAAGGGTTGTACGGCCTGCTCACCGGGGGCCTCTCCCAGGACACCTACGTCTCCAGCGAGCACCGCAACGCGATCTACGGCAACCTTTTCTCGCACCCCATCATCACCTGGTCGCTCATTCACTCGGTCATCGACGACAGCCTTGTCCGGAACCAGCTGCAACTGCTGCGGCTCTGCCCGCTGGAGTGGCTGTCGGACAAGAAGCAGACCCGCTTCGAAAAGATCCCCACCAAGTTCGGCCCGGTCACGCTGCGCTTCAAGGTGGAGGGCCAGCACGACGACACCCTCAAGGTGGACTACCACGGCGACTGGCACCACAAACCGGGGCGCGTGGTGATCGAGACACCACCCCTGCCCGGGTTGAAGTGGATCATTGCGAACGGACGTAGGTACCGTGCCGGACGAAGGATTGAACTCTGATGACGACGTCGATTCGCGCGACCGCGGTCGCCGCGGCCCTCGCCCTCGCGATCCTCACCGTCGCCCCGGCCGCGCACGCGGCACCCGGCGACGACCGCAAGCGGCCTGCCCCCGGCCCCACCGAGCCCTACCACTCCGGCAAATCCGGTAAGCCCAGCAAGCCTGGCAAAACCAAGAAGTGGGATGTCAGCGGCATTCGCGCCAGAACTCTGGCCGCGGCCCCCGAGCCGACCGCCCGCTCGGGCCCGTCCCGCACCGCCGCGACCCCGTCGCCTGCGGCGAACGACGTCACCGGCGACGGCCGGGCCGACCTGGTCGCCCAACTGTCCGGACCCGACGCCGGAGCGCTGCGCGTCTACACCGGCAACGGGGCCACCACCTCCAATCCGTGGGAGACGACCTACACCGCGACGCCGCCGCAGTGGGAGTTCGCCGACACCCTGATCGTCGCCGACGTCACCGGCGACAACCGCGCCGACGTCGTCGTGCGCGACCCTTCGGCGAACAACGGCACGCTGTACATCTACCCCAACGACGGCTCCGGCTCGGCGAACCCGTGGCCCAGCCGTTTCGCCGCCGGCACCGGATGGAACATCGTCGACCGGATCCTCGTCGGCGACGTCACCGGTGACGGCAAACCCGATCTGCTGGCGCGCAACCCCACCGAAAGCAGCGGAACCCTCTACGTTTACCCGAACAACGGCTCGGTCACCTCCAACCCATGGACCCAGTCTCCGATCTGGTCGGGCAACGGGTGGAACCTCGCCCAGATGATGATGCTCGACGACGTCACCGGCGACGGCAAACCCGAAATCGTCGCCCGCGACACCACCGGAGCCCTCCTGGTCTACCCGCACAACGGGTCGACCACGTCGAACTTCTGGACCTCGATCGTGTACGGGAGCACCGGCGGCTGGAGCAGCGCCGACCGGCTGTCCATGGACGACGTCACCGGCGACGGGCATCCGGACGTGATCTCGCGGGACCCCTCCGGCGCCCTGTGGATTCACCCCTGGCAGAGTGCCACGGCGGGCTCGATGTGGTCGGCGACGACCCGCTTCGCCGCGGGCACCGGCTTCGAGTACGCGCTCGACGTCGTGACCGGCGACGTGACCGGCGACGGCAAGCCCGACCTGGTCGCCCATGTCGCCCGCAGTGGCGACCTCTGGCTCCTGCCGAACACCAAGGCGGCCACCGGCAATCCCTGGCCCGACAGGGTCAGTGCCGGCACCGACTGGGGCTTCGCCTCGCAGATCCTCCTCGCAGACGTCAACGGCGACCGCCTTCAGGACGTGCTCGCGGTCGACAAACGCCTGTCCAACGGCACCCTGTGGATCTACCTCAACAACGGGTCCACGACCGGCCTGCGCTGGACCAACCGCTACTTCGGCGGAACCGGCTGGAACATCTTCAACCACCTGATGGCCGGGGACGTCACCGGTGACGGACGTGCCGACCTCGTCGGACGCGACAACACCGGCGACATGTACGCCTACCCCGGCAACGGATCCACCACCGCCTTCCCGTGGACGCCGCGCGCGTGGGTCGGCAGCAACTGGCAGACGGCCACCCGGCTCGCCCTGGGTGACGTGGACCGCGACGGCATCGCCGATCTCGTCGACCTGGAGAACGACGGGTCCCTGTGGGTCTTCCCGACCGGCGCGTCAACCGATCCGATCGTGGTGCCGGGCAACTGGACCGGAACGCGGTCGCTCGGCCTGGGCCACGTGACCGGGGGCTCCGGGCCGGACCTAGTGGTCGGCGACGCCTCCGGCGGACTGTCGATCTACGCCAACAACGGTGCCACCTCGGGCAACCGCTGGTCCAGCACCCCCAGATCGGGCGGCACCGGTTTCCAGGGCGCGCTCTCCCTGGTGCTTTAGGGACCCGTGATACGACCCTTGCCGGGAAAACCGGTCCGGTCACCCGGCGGCGATACCAGGTCGACCTTCGGAGCCGGCACCGGCCATCGAGAGGAATCAGGCATGACAGATCATATGAAGGTGGGTATCCACACCGACCAGGCTCCGCCCCCGCGAGGCGCCTACTCCCAGGCGGTCGTCGTCGGAGATCTCGTCCACACCGCGGGCTTCGGGCCGGTCGACCCGGTGACCCGGACGATCGTCGGTGACGACGTCGCCGAGCAGACCCGCCAGACGCTGCGCAACGTCGCGGCCGCGCTGCAGGCCGCGGGCTCGGACCTGCAGGACGTCGTCAAGGTGACCGCGCACCTGGCCGACATCGACAATGACTGGGACGGCTTCGACACGGCCTACCGCGAGTTCTTCGACGAACCGCGCCCGGCCCGCACGACCGCCGGATCCAGCCTCGGCGGAATCCTCGTGGAGATCGACGTCGTCGCGGTCAAGGGCAGCCGCCGACGGTCCTGATCCTCACGACGCGCGTGCCGAGCCGGCCTCGGGGCCATCGGCGCGCGCGGTGAGGAGGGCCAGGCGGACACGCTCGACTCGGTCCAGCGTGTCCGGCCAGGTCCGCGACCGCTCGAAGTCTCCGCACACCACCTCGGCCTCGTCCGTCGGACACGCGGCCCATGGATCGCGGGTCACGGCCCGCCGGTCACCGCCGCCGTCGTGGGACAGACGGCCGTCGGGCGCTCACCTCCGCCGGCGAGTCGTCCCGGCCACCCGGGTCCATCGTCCAGGCCGGGGCCGTCATGCCGAAGGACGCCGCGACCTGAGGGGAGACTCCCCAGCCCGGGTACGGCGCCCGAAAGCACCTGATCTGGACCGGACCTCTGGCCGACAGCGGGGACGTCCTGGCCGTGCGCCTCGTCGACCAGTGCCGTATCAGGCAACGTTCGCCCGGTGACCAAGCGTTTTCGCTGACCTTCAAGTGAGGCACAAGTGCGTTCTGCGATCTTTGGTGACCGATGCCGAGATCGTAGGAGATTTTCCATGGGGGTTCGCAACTTCTTCCCGGCCGGCCGGATGCGCAGGTGGACGACGCCGTTCCCGCCGTACGCGTCCGGGCCGGGAGGGGGCCCGGTGACCACGCGGCTCGATCCGCAGGCCGTCGGGGACCCGAAGAAGATCTCGCGGGAAGAGAGGGGCCACCTGAAGGGGCCCATCGAGGCCACACCGGATCCGGAGACCCGGGGGGAGCCGTCGCGGCCCTGGCGGACCGCCCATGTGGCGTACCCGGGTGCCTTCGGCAAGGACGAGGAGAAGGCGACCTTCGTCTCGCCGACGAGCGGGAAAGCCGGGATGTCCGACGAGACCACCGCGACGGACGCCTGGCAGCGCCTCAGGAGCCGCGCACCCGCCCGGCCGAAGACGGCGGCCATCGCCGTCTTCACCGCGGGCGCCACGATCGCCCTGGTCACCCTGGTCGCGTTCGGCACCGTGCTGGACCAGGTCTGGCTGATACCCCCGCTCGTCGCCAGCGCCGCCCTGGTCTTCGGCGCGCCGACCCTGCCGCTGGCGCAGCCGCGCAGCGTGATCGGCGGTCAGCTGCTGGCGGCGCTCACCGGATTCGCCGTACTGGCCGTCGCCGGCTCTTCCGTCTGGGCCGCCGCCGTCGCCGGCGGTCTGGCCCTCGGGGTCACGGCCCTGACGCGTACGCCGCACTCGCCCGCCGCCGCCACCGCGACGGTCGTGGTCGCCCAGCAGCAGCCCCTGGTGCCGTTCCTGCCGATACTCGTCGCCGCGACCGTCGTCCTGGTGCTCGTCGGCATGCTCATCGGACGCAGCGGAGTGACACCGCGCTACCCCACCTACTGGTGGTGACGAGCACCGACTCTGCCGTTTCGCCCAGGAGGCCACGGTGACCGGTTGCCATGCCCTGGGCTCGCATTCACTCCGTCGGGATGCGACAGACAGCAGCAGCACGGCAGCCGCACCGCCCTTGCTCATGATGTCTCCCAGTGTCTTTCGGTGGTGGAGGTTGTTGTTGCGGTGAGTGTCAGCGCGGGGTCGGTTCCGAGCTCGGCGATCAGCGGGACGGTCTCAAGACGTGTGGGCGTCCGGGCCCGTCGCCGTCCGGGTCCGTTTAGCCCACACGTGTTGACATTCCGCCTGTGCCCGGCGAGTTGGCGACTTGGCTCGATCAATCGACGCTGGCGTCTTCGTCGAGGAAAAGGCCGATTGACCTCATGTCCTGCGCCGTGCTCGATCGGGTGCGCTCCCCGTTACTGGGCGGCGGGATGGTGTGGTTGATGCGGAAAAGGTGGTTCGGGTCGTAGGTTGCCTTCAGCGCGGCCAGACGCCGGTAGGCCGCCTCGGTGTAGGCCCGCCTGACCCGCTCGGGAGCCGAGTCGTGGTCGAACAGGAACCCCGGAAGCATGGCGCCGG
The DNA here is from genome assembly GCF_040298085.1 of Streptosporangium sp. NPDC001681. Lineage (NCBI taxonomy): Bacteria > Bacillati > Actinomycetota > Actinomycetes > Streptosporangiales > Streptosporangiaceae > Streptosporangium > Streptosporangium sp. NPDC001681. Next base: position 83,951 of record NZ_JBEOZN010000018.1, read on the forward strand.
TGTCCCACCGCCGGAGCCGCTCCAACACCTCGTCGGATGTCTTGCGCACCGCGTCGGCCTGCCCGGCCGGAGCCGGCATCCGCAGCCACAGGTGGAAGGCAGCGCCCTGGGTGCTGACCGCGTGCGGCCGTCCGGGCGTCCGGTTCAGCGCCCCGCCCAGGTGACGCAGTTCGATGCCGGGGAACGGGCCCCCGGGCGCCGCCGGGTCGATGAAGGAGACCAGCTCCTTCACGGCCTCGTCATCCAGTTCGTGCAGCAACGCGCCGCGCAGGTGCGTTGAGACCGGGTGCTTGGGGTCCTGGTAGATCTCGGTGATCTCCGTGTACGGCATGGCGCGGCAGGTGTCCTTCTCCGGGCCGAGCGCGCGCAACGGCTTTACTAGCCGCGCGCCCTGCTCCTCGTCCCCCATGTGGACCACCCGGACCTGCACGAACGAACGGCCGCGGAGCTCTTCAGGCAGTTGCGGCAGGTTAGGGAAGCGCAGCAGCGACACCGAGGACGACATCTCCTCCGGCTGGTCCTTGGCCCAGGCCAGGTAGGAGCCGAGCACGTGGGCGGCGTGCCCGGGGTTCTCGCCCGGGTAGTAGAGCTCACCGCCGTAGACGGTGCGCAGTGGCAGCAACTCGATCTCGGCCGCGACCACGACGCCGAAGTTGCTCTTGCCACCCCGCGCCGCCCAGAACAGGTCGGGCTCCTGGCCGGGTGAGACGGTGCGGAGCAGGCCGTCGGCGGTGACGATGTCGAGCGAGCGGATGTGATCGGCGGCGAAGCCGTAGGTGCGGCAGGCCAGCGGGAGCCCGCCGCCGGTCAGGTAGCCCATCACTCCGACCTGGCCGGAGGAGCCGCACAGCGGCACGAGGCCGTGCTCGGCCGTCGCGGTGAGCACCTCGCCCCACTGCCGCCCGGCTCCGATCCTCGCGGTGCCGGCGCGCGGGTCCACCGACAGCTCGCGCAGCTCACCGGTGTTGATGAACACGGCTCCGTCCGCGGGCACGGACTTGCCGTGCCCGGTCGACTGCACCGCGACCGGGAGCCCCGCCTCGGCCGCGAACCGGACGGCGGCGGCCACGTCGTCGGCGTCGGCGGCGACCACGACCACCGCGGGCCGGTGCTCGACCGTCAGCAGCCAGCCGGTGCAGGCCTCCTCGAAGCCTTCGTCGCCGGGGTAGAGCGTGCGCCCTCGAATCGGCGCGCCCAGGCTCACCACGTCGTGCCAGGCCGCCCGCCCGCCGGTGAGGCGGTCGGCGGTGAACGTCGCCGACATGGCGGTGTGCGCCGGTACGCCGTCGGGGGTGTAGACGCTGACGGTGCCGATCCCGCGAAATACGGCTCCATCCAGGTGAGCCTCGACGTGGATCTGCACGCGACCTGAATGATCGGCGGCCGGAGCGGCGACCTCGGTGAGCTCGTAGGAGAAGAGACCAGGCTGGCCCGCGCGCCAGACCCCGGTGCCGACGCTGACGGGAGTGCGCAGCGCGACCGTGCCGTCGGGCGCGAACGAGAGGGTGAAGGAATCGGTCTCGTCGTCGCGGTGCGCCAGACCGGTCCACACCCCCACGGGAGTCTGGGCCGCGTCGGTCGCGGAGTTCGTATCCAGCATGTCAGTTATCCACCTTCTTCAAAGACTTCGCCGCGTCGCCGGCCTGCGCGGGCGGCGGGGAGCCCGGCATCCGGGCGCTGCGTAGCAGGGTCGCGGACACCAGGGCCAGCAGCGCGGCGAGCACCGCTCCGATGATCGCGGTCGCCTGCAGGCCGTGCACAAAGGACTCACGGGCCGCCGCCAGCAGCCCGGCGCCGTTGGCGGCCGGTAGCTCGCGGGCGACGTTGACCGCGGCGGCCAGGGTGTCCTTGGCCGTTTCGACCACGGAGGTAGGCAGCCCCTCGGGGAGCCTGTCGGCCAGGTTCGCCCGGTACACCGCGAAGCCGATGCTGCCGATCACCGCGACGCCCAGCGCGCTGCCGAGCTCGGTGCCGGTCGAGGCCATCGCGGACGCGGCGCCGGCCCGCTCGGGCGGGGCGGCTCCCACGATGAGTCCGGTGCCCAGCGAGATCATCGGCCCGAGCCCGAGTCCGATGACGGCCGCTCCTGCCACCACGACGTACAGGTCGGCCGGACCACTGACCTGGGTCAGCACCACCATGCCGGCCGCGGCGACCACCAGGCCGCCGGCGAGCAGCGTGCGCAGTTTCATGCGGCCGGCCAGGGCCGGGGCCGCCATGGCGCCGATCATGATCGCGATGGTGGTGGGCAGTGACCAGAGCCCTGCCTGCAGTGGGGGCAGCCCGTGCACCAGCTGCAGATATTGCATGACGAAGAACTGCGATCCCGCGGACAGCAGGGTTGCCAGCACGAGCATGCCCAGGGCGGTGCCGAACAGGCCGTGGCGGAATAGCGACAGGTCGACCAGCGGCTGCTGGAGCCGGCGCTGACGAGCGATGAAGAGCGCCGCCAGCGCCAGGCCCGCGATGATGGCAATGCCCGGCTCGGGGCGCAGGCCGTCCTCCGCCATCCGCTTGAGACCGTAGATCAGGGCCAGGATCCCGGCGACGGACATGATCGCGCTGATGAAGTCCGGTCGGGAAACCGACTCCTGCCGGTACTCCGGCAGCACGAGCGGGCCGACCACGATCAGCAGCAGCATGACCGGGACTCCGAGCAGGAAGACCGAGCCCCACCAGAACAGCTCCAGGAACGTGCCGCCGACCAGCGGCCCGATCACCGTGCCGAGGCCGAAGAAGCCGGTCCAGGCCCCGATCGCCGCGCCCTGCTGCTTGGGGTCGCGGAACATGACCCGGATCAACGAGAGGGTGGAAGGCATCAGGGTGGAGCCCGCGATGCCCAGCAGCGCGCGGGCGGCGATGAGCATCGCCGCGTTGACCGCGAACGCCGACAGCACCGAGGCCACCCCGAACGCGACCGCGCCGATCAGCAGCAGCCGCCGGCGGCCGATCCTGTCCCCGATCGCGCCCATGGTGATGAGGAAGCCGGCGATGAGGAATCCATAGATGTCCACGATCCACAGCAACTGGGTGTTGCCCGGCTTGAGGTCGGCGGTGAGCGCGGGCAGCGCCAGGTGCAGCACGGTCAGGTCCATGGCGATGAGCATGGTGGGAAGCGCGAGGACGGCCAGCCCGAGCCATTCTCTTCGGGTTGCCCGTGGTGCGGCCGCCGCACCGACGTCGGTACTCAACGCAATCTCCTTGTGTTGTGTGGTTGAAGGTCGAGCTCTGGCCGGTACACGTGCTGCGCACCATCCGGCGGCATGAGAGGTCACACCTCTACTCACAGATTTGTTGGACAAGCCAACGTTGGCCCGGCCAACATTACACACAATCGTGGGCGCGGCCAACAATTTGCTAGATTGTCCCCGTGGACACCGCAGAGGGACCGCCGCCGCAGCGGCTGCGCACGCTGCCGAGCAGGTTGACCAACCACGCGGCGCTGATCGCCAACCGGATCGTGGATCAAGCGCTCGCCCAAGCCGGCGTTCGGCGCTACCACTACTCTCTGCTCGCCGCGCTGGAGGAGTACGGCCCGGACAGTCAGGCCGCCCTCGGTCGCCGCACCGGCATCGACCGCAGCGACATGGTGGCGACCGTCAACGACCTCGCCGAACGGCACCTCCTCGAGCGCGCACCCGACCCGGAAGACCGTCGGCGCAACATCGTCACCATCACCGCGGCGGGCCAGAAGCAACTCGCCCACCTCGACCGGCTCCTCGCCGCCGCCCAGGACGAGTACCTCGCCCCGCTGTCCGCGGCCGACCGGCGGAACCTGATCGACCTGCTCACCCGCCTCGTCGATCAGCACGGCGGCAAGCACCACTGATGTGTCCTCTGGATGAGCCCCCGGGTCCGGAGCCGAGTGCGGTGCCGCCGCCGAGTCCTACGCCGACCAGATCAGCGCGGCCTCCCAAGGGCCGAAGGGCGCCGTCGAGGTGCTGGAGGAACTGGCCGCCAAGGCCAAGGCATACGAGGCGATGTACCCCGAGTTCGATAGAGTCGCCTGCGATGCGGGCCGCCTCACCCGGCTAAGGGCACGGGCACGATCACCCCGGTGGCAACCTGAACGGGGGAGAAGCGGGCGCCGCTCAGCCGAGCGCAGCAGCCTGAGAACGGCGGCCCCCGGCGCGGCAGGCAGGCCACAATGTCATCACTGTGAGCAAACGCCCCCCATGAGTAAGCTGAACGACCTGCGGTTGACGGTTATGGCCGCCGATCTGCTCTCCAGTCCCCGCTTCTATGGCTCCGGCCCCGATTAGAGGAGCGCGCCGACGAGGTCGGCGAACTCCTCGGGGCCGACGATCCGCACGTCCAGGCTCTCGGCCTTGGCGCGCTTGGAGCCCGCGTTCTCCCCGGCCACCAGCAGGCTGGTCTTCTTCGAGACGCTGGAGGAGGACTTGCCTCCAGCGCGTTCTATCAGCTCGTTCATCTGGTTGCGGGTCAGCGCCTCCAGCGCACCGCTCATTGATCCGGTGACCACCACGGACATCCCGGCCAGCGGCAGCTCGGACGTGCCGCCCGCCTCCGGGGCCGTCTGCGCATCGGGGTCGACGTCGATGCCAGGGACGGCGGGTGGCCTCCAGCCGGGCTCGGTCATGGTGACCCCGGCCGCCACCAGCTTGTCGATCAGTGGTGCCAGCTCGACCAGCTCGGCCACCACCACCGGCGCCTTCTCCGGGCCGATGCCTTCGACCGCTTGGATCGCCTCAGCGTCGGCCGCGCGAATGGCGTCCATGCTGCCGAAGTGCCGGGCGATGCGCCGACTCATGGAACGGCCCGTGCCGCGCACGCCCAACGCGCAGAACACCCTGCTCAGCGGCTGCGCCTTGGTCCGCTCGATGGCAGCCAGCAAGTTGTTGGTACTGGTCTCGCCCATCCGCTCCAGGCCCAGCACCTGCTCGCGGGTCAGATAGAAAAGGTCGGCGAAATCGGAGATAAGCCCGGCGTCCAGCATCTGCTCGATACGGCTCGTGGCCAGCCCTTCGATGTCGAGCTGGTCGCGACCGGTGGCGTAGGTGATGGAGGCGATGGCCCGGCAGGAGCGCCCGCGCACGCACCGCCACCGCTCCTGCGAACTATCGATGCCGTCACCGCAGGACGGGCAGACCTGAGGAATCTCGATCGGCCGCTCATCTCCGGTGCGCAGGTGCACGACCGGGGCTTCAACGCGGGGAATCACGTCACCGGCCTTGTACACGGTCACGCTGTCGCCCAGCATCAAGCCACGACGCGCGATGTCGGAGGCATTGTGCAGCGTTGCATAGGTGACGATGCTGCCGTCGAGCTCGACCGGCTCCAGCACGGCGCGCGGAGCGATGATGCCGGTGCGGCCGGTGTTCCACTCGACGCCGATCAGCTTGGTGATCTTCTCAGTGGCGGGCAGCTTGTAGGCGATCGCCCACCGGGGCGCGCGCGAGCCGAAACCGGCCTGCGATTGGTCGGCGGCCAGATCGCATTTAATCACTATCCCGTCGATGTTGAAGGGCAGCTCCGGCCGCACCGTGGCGATCTGCTCGATGCGCTCTTGTACCTGCACCAGCGTCTCGGCGACGATCCCGGCCACTGGGGTGGCGGCGGTGGTCTGCACGCCTTGCGCAGCGACCCACGTCATGATCTCGCTGTGCGGCAGCTCGCGCAGCGAAGCGGCCTGCTCGGAGGCGTCGTCGGGGTACGGCAGTGCGCCGTAGCCGAAGAACGTCAGCTCACACACGTACGGCCGGTCCTGGGCGCGCAGCGTGCCGGCGGCGGCGCTGCGCGGGTTGGCGAACGTGGTGCCGTCGTGCGCCTGGCGCTTGAGGCACGCCACCTCGAACTGCTCGGTCGTCATGAGCACTTCGCCACGCAATTCAATGGTGACCGGCTCGGCCAGCCTGGCGGGCAGCCCCACGATGGTGCCGATCGCGTGGGAGACGTCCTCACCGGCAGTGCCGTCGCCGCGGGTTACGAGCTGTGTCAGGCGGCCGTGACGATAGCGGGCCGAGATAGCCAAGCCGTCGAGTTTGGGCTCGACGCTCCACGCCGCGACCGGGCGTCCGAGCCTGCGCTCCAACGAGGTGGCCCAGTCGGCCAGTTGCTCGGCGCCGAAGACATTGTCCAGGCTGAGCATCGGCACGGTGTGCGGCACGTCGCCAACCACGGCGCCACCGGCGACCTTGCCCGTGGGTGAGGTCGCTAGCACCGCCTCGGGGTGGGCTTCCTCGTACGCCTGGATCCCGCGCGCGAGCCTGTCGTAGGCATCGTCGTCGAGCGTGGAGGTGCCGTCGGCGTAGTACGCGGCGGCGGAGTCAACAGCCAGTTGAACGGCTTCGGCGTAGGCCGTGTCGTCGGTCAGGACAGCGATCGGGGGCTCCTCGGTCATGGTTCGATCATGCTTGATGGCACCGACAATTCCGTTCGGCCGTCCGAGGCCTGCGCGCTGTGAGGCTGTGGTCAATAGGTAACGTTCGTGATCGATGACCGCATGCCGGGAGAGGCAACACAAGTGGGATCCTTGGTCGCCGCGAAGGCCACTTCAGTCTGTCGCGGCGGCATGTACACCATGCTGGGCAGCTGCTGAAGATCCCGGCCGACCCGGGAGATGCGAGCCTGACCTCCGCGTCCTCGATGAGCTCGCCCGGGCGATAGATATGAGCGTGCTTGTCCTGTAACCATCTCGGTGGACAGGCATGCTCATGGCAATGGTGCTGACGGCCTTGATGTCGGACCTGCCGCGCGGCAACCCTCAGGCCCGAGGGAGACGCTCAAGCATCTTTCGGTGGTTTCGGTCTCCAGCAGGATGACGATGCCGTCATCATCGCGCCGGCCGAACACCTCCGGCGCGATCAGCACGCATTGGCCGAGGCCACAGCACTTGTCTGAGGTGAGAGCAGCTGATGAACAGTCGTGTCGGACGGCGGACTCAACTTCCGTTCCTCCGAACCTTGGCGCCGACCAGACCTAAGGCCCTACTGTCGACTCACTGCCCACGGGCGGCACCGTCTCCGGACCTACTGGCCTACGGGCCACCTCCCCACGAGGAGTCTTCATGATCACACTCACGTCGGATGAGCAGGCGATCCACCGTGCACTGCTAGACCGGAGTCGGGCTGCCGACCCGGCGCAACCCCTGGATGCCTGTCTGAGCTACAAGGCGCTCGGCTTCCTGATTGACCCGGACGGGATCAACACCGGGATGAGCCGACCACCCTTCCGGACTATGTTCCCGGCCCTCGGCCACGTCAGCATGTATGAGGTCGAGCATGGCCGGCCGATGCTCTCGGCGCTGGTTGTCTCCGAGAGCTCACATGCGCCAGGCCCGGGCTTTGCCGACCTCGCCCGGCACCTCAAACTAAAGGTTGAGGACGACGCCACCTTTTGGCGGGAGGAGTTGGAGCGAACGCTCCGGTTCTGGTCAGCCCAGGACCCGGTCCTCGTCCTGGATGCTGCGGTGGATCGCCTGATGGGTGAACTCCAGACGATCAAGAACTCCCTGCGGAAACTCCAGCAGTCCGCGTAGCAGCTGGCAAGATCAGCGAGGTCAGACCTTCACCTGCCTCGCTGATTGTCGGATGACACTGACAGAGCCGATCAGCCGCCACTAGTCCCGGCCACCCAAGGCGGTGTCGAACGCATCTGCTGTGGCGAGCAACCGCTCCTGGCCATTGTCGAGCAGCGCTTGGGCCCGCTCCACAATGGCATCGGCGACCGGGTTGCCGGCCCCACCGGCCCAACTTCCACTGCGCTGTCAGTTGGGCGGGCTGAGGGGGACGCCGTCCAGCTCCAGGTGCCGGCTCATGTCAAGCTCAAAGCGCCCGTACAAGTTCAGAACGTCCGCAGCCATCGGCGGAAGCGGTCGATGGTGTGACGCGGTTGCAGCGGAGGGAGGGCGCGGCGCAGTTCCTCCTCGGTGACCGGGCGGGCGTTCAGGGTGGCCTGCCGCAGTGGCGTCTTGCCGATCCGCAGGCCGCCCAGCACCCGCACGTTCACCTCACCGCGCCGCATCACGTACCCGTGCGTGTCCTCGTGGCGGACGTGCGTGAGGCCGGCGCCATCCGGTGTGCACTCAGTGGTGCGGAAGCATATGTCTTCCCCGTCCGCGTAGGTCACGTACAACTGGATCGCGACGCTCTGCGCTCCGATGCCGGTGCGGTCCAACGGCAGGTAGATCATGCCCGGAGGGATCCCGGTAGGCTGCCCGGCGTATCCGGGGATCCTCGCCGCGTAGTAGTCGCCGGTCTGCTCGTGGACGGCGCCCAGTTCGCGGGCGGTGGCCAGGTGCAGGCTCAGCGCCGCGGCCCGCAGCAGGTCATGGTCGACCGATGGGGTTCCCACCACCGTCACGTGCCGGCGGCCGACCGGCACCTGGTAGCCGTGCTCGATCTCGTTGTGCCGGTACACCAGGCCGCCCGACTCGACGGTGCAGGAGCCCCATGTCAGGCGGGAGTCCTGGGCGGTGGGTTGCCCGCACATCTTTTCGCCCACCATGAGCCGGTCGTACGCGATGATCGTGATGTGCCGATCGGGCGGGATCGCGTCCGGGTTTTCGGGGAGGAAGCCGGCGTCGCCCAGCCCGTGGCCGTAGTCGCGGCCGCCGTTGGACCGGTAGCCGGGGATGGCGACCACGTACGTGGTCTCCCTGCGTACGCCGGCAGCCGCCAGCCGTGCCTCGAACTCCTCTGGCGACTCCTGGCGCAGCACCACCACGCCGGCACCGATCAGCACCACGCTCAGCCCCAGCGCGGTAAGGCTGAGCCGCCATCCACGCAGCAACATCCCGGCCGCCAGGACGAACGGAATCCCTCCGAGAAGGGACGACAACAGCCCGCTGCGACTCACCCCGGGCCCGGCGACGTCGGTCGCCGCCCAGCCCAGCGCCCATCCGGCGGTCCCCGCGCCTAGGACCAGCAGCGCCCAGAGCACCCGGCCGATGACCGTCGCGCCGAGGGCCGACGCCCTGCGGGTGGCCGTGATCACTACGATCAGGTAGGCCAGGATGAGCAGTGCGCCCAGGAGGGCGACGAGGACGACCCCGCTTTCTCCACCCCCGAACGCCGCGACCGGTAGGAACCGCCACACCAGTGGCAGCGCGATCGCCCCCACTGCCCAGGTCGCACCGAGTTGGGCCGCGATGATCGCCGGCTTCGACGCCCTCAGTTCAAGCACCGCTCAAGAATGCCGTGAAAAACCGGCGCCGATCACCATGGTCCAACCGTTCGAGCAGGATCTGGTGGGTGAGGTCGTCGGCCGGTCGGGTCCGCCCGGCGACGGTGAACTGGCGGTTACCCACTCCGACTGGGCTGTCGTTGTGCGCCGGGGGCTGGCAACCCCCGCCCTGCAAGAGTTACGAGGCCCTGAACAGATGAACTTGACAGGGAACATCACCTCACCGCGCAATTCCACCGTGACCGGCTCGGCCAGCCCCCGGGTCGAGGCCCCGGTCGTGCACCTGCGCACCGGAGCCAAACAGCCGATCGCGATCCCGCAGGTCTGCCCGTCCTGCGGCGACGCGATCGATGCCTCCCAGGAGCGGTGGCGGTGCGTACGCGGGTGTGCCTGCCGGGCGATCGCCTCCATCGGCTACGCCGCCGGCCGCGACCAGCTCGACATCGAGGGCCTGGCCGAGAACCGCATCCAGCAACTACTGGACGCCGGGCTGATCGCCGACTTCGCCGACCTGTTCTATCTGACCCGTGAGCAGGTGCTGGGCTTGGAGCGGATGGGCGCCACCAGCACCGACAACCTGCTGGCCGCCATCGAGCGGGCCAAGGCGCAGCCGCTCAGCAGGGTGCTCTGCGCGCTGGGCGTGCGCGGCACCGGCCGTTCCATGAGCCGCCGCATCGCCCGGCACTTCGGCAGCATGGACGCCGTCCGCGCGGCCGACGCAGAGGCGATCCAGGCGGTGGAGGGCATCGGTGAGGAGAAGTCACCGGTGGTGGTGGCCGAGCTGGTCGAGCTCGCCGACCTCATCGACAAGCTGGTCAAGGCCGGGGTCACCATGACCGAGCCGGGCTGGACGCCACCCGCCGACCCCGGCGCCGACCCCGAGGCGAGCGGCACGTCCGAGCTGCCGCTGGCCGGGATGTCCGTCATGGTCACCGGCTCGATGAGCGGGGCGCTGGAGGCGCTGACCCGCAACCAGATGAACGAGCTGATCGAACGCGCCGGAGGCAAATCCTCCTCCGGCGTCTCGGCCAAGACCAGCCTGCTGGTGGCGGGAGAGAAGGCGGGCTCCAAGCGAGCCAAGGCCGAGAGCCTGGGCGTGCGGATCGTCGACCCGGAGGAGTTCGCCGACCTCATCGGCCCGTTCATCTGATCGACGAGCTCGGAGCAACTGCTTAGCATTCTCTTCGTAGAGGCCTACGCGGGAAGAGAGTCATCATCACGTACTCGTCGATCATGGGGAACGAGCCGGTCACTGTGAAGTCGCAATGATGGAGACGGCATGATCTCGGTCTGGCGCACGATCTTCCTGGTCGGCTGCGTCCTGAACACGGTCGCCACGGGCATGTCGTGGATGGCGTTGCCCCAGCGGGCGCCGGGCGCTTTTCCGATCTTCGTGATCGGTGTGGTCTTCACGATCGTCGGCGCGCTCAGGCAGCTCATCGCCAAGAAGGAAGGCGAGAACGATCACGGGCGCGACGTGGACTGAACCGGACGATGACGGCGGTGGCCGGCTCGGTGAGACCATTCGGAGTCCTGGGATGATCATCGTGATCGGTCCTGTCGGCCGATCCACTCCGCGATGCGGTGCAGCAGGATGGTGGCGATGGGAAGCGGGGTGGCCGACAGTACGGTGGCGTGGAAGGCGTGGGGCATGCCGTCGTAGATGTCGAGACAGACGTTTCCTCCGGCGGCGGAGACGGCTTCGGCGAAGCGCCGCGCGTCGTCGAGCATCACCTCTTTCGAGCCCACCGCGAGCAGCAGTGGCGGCAGCCCGTCGAGCTCGCCGTGGAGGGGAGACTGAGGTGCTCGGTCCGGCTGTGCCCCGGCCAGATACTGGGTGCGGACATGGTCGAGTATGGCCCGGTTGACGAAGTCCTGGCCGTCGTTTGCGTCGATGGACGGGCTGGACAGGGTGAGGTCGGTCTGCGGGGAAATGGCCACCGCCGCCGCGGGGAGGGGATCGCCCGCCTGCTTGAGCACGAGCAGTGCCGACAGCAGCAACGTGCCCCCGGCGGACTCACCCGCCAGGATGATCCGTGAGGCGGGCACGTCCTGGTCCAGCAGGCTTCGATAGGCGGCCACCATGTCGTCGAGCGCGGCCGGATACGGGTGGGCGGGGGCGAGACGGTAGTCCACCGCCAGGACGGGGCGGCCGGTCGCTCGGGACAAGCGATAAGCCATGACCTGTTCCAGGTGAGGGTTTTTGTATTCGAATCCGCCCCCGTGGACGTAGATCGTGACCCCCGCCTCGATCGCCGTCTGGCCTGCCGGGTGGCGGGGAGCGGTGACCCATTCACCGGGAATGCCGCCGGTGTGCGGCAGGGCGGGCGTGCGGTCGGCGTCGTCGGGCAGGACGGGGGGACGGGACTGCAGAGTCCTGAGCTCGGCCAGAGCCGCGGCGCTGTCGTCGGGCGTGGTGGGGATGTGTGTGACGTTCAAAACGTGATCCTTCCGCTGTGCGGGTGACGGGGTGTGGACTGCCATCTGCCCGGTGTGGCTGAAGCTCGTTGATGGGACAGGCCTGGTGATGAGAGCGGTCACAGACGGCGCGCGGCACGTGCGGCCGGTCGGCCCGGGTGAAGGCACTGATGGCAAGGGAGTCCCCTACGGCCCGGCGGGCGGCCCGCCGTCGACGGGGTTCAGGGCGATGACGGGAATGACCCGCCTCGTCCTGGCCTGGTAGTCGGCCCATCCGGGATCCGACTCCACCGCACGGGCGAAGAGGCGGTCCCGTTCCTCGCCTTCCAGGACGACCGCCTGCGCCTGGTAGGTGAAGACCCCGTCCTCCACGGTGACGCGCGGGTCGGCGAGGAGGTTGTGGTACCAGGCCGGATGGCTCGGCGCGCCCCCGGCGGAGGCGATGATCAGCTTGCGCGTGCCGTCCGGCAGATAGCCGACCGGGGTGGTACGGCGCGCGCCGGTCCTGGCCCCGGTCGTCGTCAGAAGGAGTAACCGGCCTCCTTCGAAGGGGCCGCCGACCCGGCCGGCGTTGGCACGAAACTCTTCGATGATCCGCTGATTGAAGTCGTTGGGCATGCTCTGCCTACTCCAGGCGTGGGTGAAGCGCGAGGGTGCGCGGTGGAGATGAATGATGCGGTACGGGTGGTACGAAGCCGCCACACGCCGACTCGGCCGCGGGCATGGAGCCTTGATGAGTACGCGGGGCAGTGGGCCGCCGGCCGGTCACCGGCCCGTCGGATTCGAGAAGAGCTCACCTGCGAAAGCGGTGCTCAGCACCACCGAATGCGGGAACGGCGCGCGGGCGCGATGCGGTTAGGCGCAGCCTGTGAAGTGAGAGGTCACGACATCATCCCTTGTTACGGCGCCTCCATGCCACCGCCGTCCTCCAGGTCGGCGACACGCGACGTGGATCATTACAAGCCCTCACGGTGAACGCTGTCAAGGCGTGGATTCGAGGCCCGGGGTGGCATACTCGGCGGCATGCCGCGTCCCTTCCAGCAGGTCGACGTCTTCACCACCACTCCATACCGGGGTAATCCGGTCGCCGTCGTGCTCGACGCGAGAGGGCTGACCACCGAGGAGATGCTGGAGTTCGCGCGCTGGACGAACCTGTCGGAGACCACCTTCGTGCTGCCGCCGAGCGCGCCCGGCGCGGACTACCGGGTGCGGATCTTCACTCCGGGCTCGGAACTGCCCTTCGCCGGGCACCCGACGCTGGGCACCTGCCACGCCTGGCTGGCGGCGGGCGGGACGCCGGGCGGGGCCGACGTGATCGTCCAGCAGTGCGGGGCGGGGCTGGTGCCGGTGCGCCGGACCGGATACGGGCTGGCCTTCGCCGCGCCGCCGCTGCTCCGCTCGGGGCCGGTCGAGGAGCCGGTGGTGGAGCGCGTCGCGCGGATGCTGGGCATCGGCCGCGCCGAGATCCTGGACGCCGAGTGGGCGGCCAACGGGCCCGGCTGGGTGGCCGTCCTGCTGGCCAGCGCGGACGAGGTGCTCGCGCTGCGGCCGGGGCTCGTGGATCTCGACGTGGGTGTGGTCGGCCCGTATCCCGAGGGGTCGCCGGAGGCGTTCGAGGTGCGGGCGTTCTTCCCCAAGGACGGTGCCACGGCCGAGGACCCGGTGACCGGGAGCCTGAACGCCTCGCTCGCGCAGTGGCTGCTCCGCACCGGCCGCGCCGAGGCACCGTATGTGGCGAGTCAGGGGACGGTCCTCGGGCGTGCCGGGCGCGCCCACATCTCCCGGGACGCCGACGGGACGATCTGGGTCGGCGGCGGCACGATCACCTGCGTCACAGGCGAGGTCGAGTTGTAGACGTGCTGTGCCTGATCGCCGGCGAAGGCGCCCGCCGTACGAGAACCACGGGGTCGCCGCGGGGGCGAGGGCCGTGCGCCGCCTGCCTCTCGGCGGCCGCTCAGCCGAAGTACTTCGCCACGATCCTGGTGTGCAGCGGGAACGCCAGCTCCCTCGGCCCGTCGATCAGCAGCCACTCCGTCGTCTCGGCCGTGGGCGTGACCGGCGGGAGGGCGGCCGAGCGGGTCCTCGGCCCCAGAGCGAAGATCAGCACGGTGCCGTCGGGGGCGCTGAGCACGTCGAGGAGGCGCACCTCGTCCGCGTCGACGACGATCCCCGTCTCCTCCCGGAGCTCCCGGACGGCCGCCTGCTGCCAGGACTCGCCCATGTCGACGAAGCCGCCGGGCAGGGCGAGCTCACCCCGGTGCGGTTCGATGTCACGGCGGATCACCAGCAGGCCGTCGCCGACCGGCAGCACCATCACCGCGACCGGCAGCGGGTTGAGGTAGGAGGTGTTCCGGCAGCCGGCGCAGGTGCGCGGCCAGTCCTGTCCGGGGGCGAATGCCGCACCGCAGAAGGAGCAGTGCGAGTTCCTGATCGTCACGATCGTGAGACTAGACCAGCACCCCGTACGGGGGCGATGGCCGGTAACGGTGACCAGACGCGGCAGAGGCGTCGATGGCGGCGCGGAGGCGGCCATGGCACGGCGGGTTCGTGACCGGGGAGAGCCGGTGGTGCGCGGCTTACGCGCCCCAGGACCGCGCGCCCCAGGACCGTGCGCCCCAGGGAACGCGTGTCCCTGGTGCTGTGACCGGGAACGTTCACCGGGGTGTGGTCTGCCGAAATCCGTTTTATGCCGTATGGGAGAGGCCCTACTGTGGCGGGGTGGCGACTCGGATGATCATTATCAATGGTGGTTCCAGCTCGGGGAAGTCCGGGATCGTACGGTGCCTGCAGGCCGTTCTTCCAGATCCGTGGCTGGCGTTCGGCGTTGATTCATTCGTCGACGCGATGCCCGCGAGGATGCAGGCGTCGGACGCGGGGATCGAGATCGCGGCGGACGGTGGGGTGAGCATCGGGGCGGACTTCCGGGCGCTGGAGGCAGCCTGGATGGAGGGGGTCGTGGCCATGGCCCGTGCCGGCGCCAAGGTTATCGTCGATGACGTCTTTCTCGGTGGAGCCTCGTCCCAGCAGCGGTGGCAGAAGGCTCTGAGCGAGCTGGACGTGCTGTGGGTTGGTGTGAGGTGTGAGAGTACGGTCGCCGCAGGCCGCGAGGTCGCACGTGGAGATCGGGTCCAGGGTATGGCCGCGTCGCAAGCGGATGTGGTTCACGACGGTGTGATTTATGACCTGGAGGTGGACACGACGCATACCGAGTCCCTGGTGTGCGCGCGGACCATCGCCGCCCGTGTCAGCTGATCGACGGATCAACTCCCAGCCGTCCGGTGTTCGGCAACGGGCAGCTCAAGCTGCGGATCGTGACTGCTCCCGGTCGCCGACTCACCCAGCAGGACATCGCCCGCATCGCGGGGGTTAGCCAGACCACCGTGTCGCTGGTCCTCAACAACAGGACCGACGCCGAGGTACGCATCGCCCCGGAGACGCGTGAGCGGGTGCTGAGGGTGATCAGGGAGACCGGATACGTCGCCGACCCGGTCGCCCGGAGACTCGCCGAGCGGCGCAACCGCATCCTGGGCGTCTTCACCTACGAGGCGGTCTTCCCGACCGCGAGCGCCGACTTCTACCACCCCTTCCTGCTCGGCATCGAGGAGTGCGCCGAGGAGATGGGCTGCGACCTGCTGCTGTTCACCAGCGCCAGGGCCGCGGGGGAGCGGCGCCGGATCTTCAACGAGGACAGCCGGGTGCGGCTGGCCGACGGCTGCGTCCTCCTCGGGCGCACGGTCGACCGCGACGACCTGGCCCGGCTGCTGGCGGAGGGCATACCCTTCGTCTCCATCGGCCGCCGTGACGACGCCGGTGCGCCGGTGCCGTACGTGGGCGCCGACTACGTTCGAGTCGCAGGGCGACACCGGCGAGCCGAGCGCGCCCGCCGAGGCCCAGCCGACGAACATGCAGGCGGTCTCGGTCTGTTTCGCGATCGACCACGTCGACGGTGACCACACCATCGACAGGCCCGGATCCTACGAGTTCTGGCGGAGCTACCAGCCCGGCTTCCGGGGTGACCGGCTGCTGTCCTGGCGCTGCCCGCACCCCAGGACCCTGGAGATCGTGGAACGCTCCTTCACCCCCAACCCCGACGACGATCCGCTGCTCGTCGAGGCCGACCAACGGCTCAACCCCGGCGACGCGAACCTGTGGACCTTCCGCAGGATCGCCGCGCGGCGCAACTTCACGGACGGCGCCTACGCCAGCGACATCACCCTGGTCAACTGGCCGATGATCGACTACCTGGAGGGTCCGGTCATCGACGTTCCGGATGCCGACAGGCACCTGGCCGCGGCCCGTGAGCTCTCCCGCTCGGCGCTGTCGCGATCTTCACCTTCCTGCACAGCTGGAACCTCTATCTCGAACCCATCGTGTACCTCTCCTCGCCGGAGAGGTTCACCCTGCCGCAGGCACTGACCCAGTTCGTCGACGCCTACGGCGGGCCGATGTGGAACGTCCAGCTCGCCGCCGCCTCGATGACCGCGCTACCGGTGCTGGTGGTGTTCGTCCTCGCGCAGCGGCAGTTCATCGAGGGCCTGGCCCACACCGGCCTGAAGGGCTGACCTCGACGCGCGCGCGGGTCGGCCGTCCGTGAGGAGTCGGGCGGTGGCGTACGGCGTCTACCCGCCGGCGGCCCCCGCGCCGAGCCCGTCCCAGACGAGGTGGCCTCCCACCAGCACCGCCCGGACGGGCTCCGGGTCGGCGGGCACGTCGGCGAGGCGAGTGCGCAGGACGACGAGGTCCGCGGGTGTGCCGCGACGGACGCGCCTGGCCGGACCGCCCGGATCGCCGGGCGGGGCGAGGTAGGCGTCGAGGGCCTGGGAGAAGGTGAGCCGCTCACCCGGACCGGCGACCCGCCCGGCCGGGGTGTGCCGCCGGATCGCCGCGCCGATGACGGTCCAGGGGTCGAGCGGGCCGTAGGGGGCGTCGCTGGACAGCGCGACGGGTACGCCCGCCCGGAAGAAGGTGGCACAGCGGTACAGGTCCTGGTGGTCCTGGGTGGGGAGGTCCCGCAGGAAGTCGTCGCCCCGGTGCGCGAGGAAGCCGGGTTGGGTGACGACGCGCAGGCCGAGGCGGGCCATCTCCGGGGCGAGTTCGGCCGGTACGAGCGCGGCGTGCTCGACCCGGTCACCGGGCAGGGAACCGGCGTCGTCCAGCGCGACCAGCAGCAGGACCAGCGCCTCGCGGGTGACGCAGTGCGCGGCGACCGCGCGCCCGGCGGCGTGCGCGGCCCGGATCCGGCCGGTGAGCTCGTCGAGTGTGGGCAGCCCGGAATCGGCGATCACGATCTTGTATGGCCCGACGGCCGGGTACGGTGACCCCGCGGGGTCACC